>NZ_JBWGJT010000002.1:0-41182 GCF_056322705.1 Vagococcus sp. 211 | reverse complement strand
GACAAGGTACGCGTTCGCTGATGATATGAGAACAAACAGCAAAGCTACGGTAAGCAAGAAACCAACGTGGCTTAGATAAGGAGTGATAAAGTGGCGATTAAAATTGATAGAGAGTTAGCAGGCGATATTAATAACCCGTCAACAGAAGTATTGGCTTATTGTATTGCTGAACACTTGAAAGAAGTAGACAGACTTAATAAGCTATCAGATTATTACGATGGTAAGCACGATATATTAAATCGTAAGAAAGATAGCAGTAAAGAGTTAACAAACGTGATGATCAATAACGCTAAATACGTGACCGATTTAAACGTCGGCTTTACGTTTGGTAATCCAATTGCGTACACACCAGGTAAAGAAAACAATATCGAAGAAGTTATTGAGGTGTTCGACGAAATTGGTATTAAAAAGCATGATAGAGAGTTAGGCAAAGACCTTTCTGTTTTTGGAATAGGTCATGAGTTGCATTACTTATCGTTACATAAGGACAAGACGATACCTAAAATCACTTGCATTGACCCTAGAGGTATTTTTCTAGTAACAGATGATACAGTTGAAAATAATTCTTTGTTTGCTGTTAGATACATCGAAAAATTCGATTTAAAAGGCGAGTCAATCGGCTATCATGTAGAAGTTTACACGGCGAACTGGCTAATCGTTTATAAAGTAAAAGATTTAGAGTTTAAACAATATGAAGTTTTAAAAGCAAACCAACATTATTACAATGCGGTTCCAGTAATAGAGTTTAGAAACAATGAAGAAAAGCAAGGTGACTGGGAACAAGCTACCTCGCTAATGAACGCTTATAACGTTCTTCAATCAGACCGCATTAACGATAAAGAAGCGTTTATTGATGCGATATTAGTTCTTTACGGCTTCAGTTTAGAAGAAGAAGATGGCAATCAAGGTGGTGGTGACATCGTTATTAATGCACCTTCTAAGGCAGATGGGGCAGACGTTGGCTATCTTACTAAGACGTTTAGTGAATCGGATGTGCAAGTGTTATCACAATCGATTGAAAAGGATATTCATAAAGTAACGTATACGCCTAATCTAAGCGATGAAAACTTTGGTGGGAATATATCGGGTAGACTTTGCCCCTTAATGCTAGAAACAGCTTAATGATAATCGGGTTAAAATTGGAAAGCTAAATTGTATTTATATAACCTATTCAACTCCAAGGATGTTATAAAAAAAACGACAAGCCAATCAATTACCAATCTACGTTCGAAAGGCGTAGCAGGTTTAACGACTAGATAAAGTAACCTAAACATAGCTACCATTTTTATGGTGGCTATTTGTATGGAGAAATATCCACGAAATCCGACACCTTAACAAGTAACGTTGAAGGTGATGAGATAGTCTGACCTTATAGGAAACTATAAGAAGTAGAGGATAAAGAGCCTTTACGATAACAATGGTGGAAGCCATGAAATACAAGTTATTTGGTTTGTTACAACTATTAGTAACTAAGACTGGTTACTTTGAAGATGGCGTGCGTCAACGGTTAGAGCTGATGGAAAATATTCTAACAGTTCAAGGTAAGCATGTAGACGTTGCAGGCACTAAGATTAACTTTAAACCTAATCTGCCAATCAATAAAAAAGAAATCATCGAAATGATTAGAGACTCGCAAGATTTTATCCCGTTAGCTATTTCTTTAGGTTGGTTAGATGATATTGATGATCCATACGAAACTGTTGAAATGATGGATGAACAGAAAGACAAAGAGATTGAACGTGCTAAACAAGCGTTTGGTGAAATGAGTCATAGCGATTTAGAGGAGAGTGAAGAAGATGAGTAAAGAAGAACGAGAAGCGTTAAAAGAAGTAAAGTCAGTCATAGATGGTATGTATAAATGCGCGACAATTCATGTAGAACAACCTATTAAAAATGCACAAGAAGTTATTGTGGCCGAGATAGAAAAGAACAATGAATGGTTAGCAGTTCAAATTAAAATTAAAGCTATGATTGAATTGCTGAAGGCATTAGATAAACAAGTTGAAGATTTGATAGAAGACTAGTTAGGAGTGAAGAGGATGATAACGGCGACGTTTAAAGAAAAAGACAATCGTTACTACTTATCGGTTAGTGGTCATGCTTGTTACGCTGATAAAGGTCAAGATATCGTGTGTGCTTATGTTTCGGGATTGGTTATAGCGACTGTTAATGAAATGCAAGAGTACGGTGCGGAAATAACAAGTGATGAAACAATATCGACTTCATTTATTGCAGTACAAACTTCTCAAAGTCCTATTGACTTTCATTTATTCAGACTTTTTAAAATGTTACTAGATAACTTACAAGAAATAGAACAACAATATCCCGAAAATATTAAGGTGGTGGTTGAGAGTGAGTGAAGAATATAAAGATTATGGCTTCTATTGGAATCCAGAAGAAAAGAAACTAATTATCAACGGTGAAGAACATACGCATGTATCTAAAGCTACTATTAAATTAGTGCCTAATGAAGTGGCGAAAGTTGAAATTGAGAAGTTAGTCCTTAGAAACCTTGTGTTAATTGAAGGGGAAGTAGAGCTAGAAGTTAAAGAGTAAGCGAGCTGATTAAATGACCAATAAAAAACCATCTTACTGGGAAAAACGTGCAATCGATGAAGAAGAAAACATTCAACGTCAAGCAGGCTATGTAGAAGCTAATATCAATCAAGCTTATAGAAAAGCTCAATCTTATCTAACAAAAGAGATTAATAAAATCTATAAACGTTATCTTAATAAAACGGATAAAACAGAAGCAGACGTTAAACAAATACTTAATACGACTGTCGCGCCTTCTGAATTGGTTAAATTAAAACAACTAACCAAATCAATCGACGATCCACAACTTAAAAAGCAATCGCAAGATTATTTAACTGGATTAGCTGTTAAAAGCCGTATAACTCGATTAGAGGACTTAAAAGCTAAAGCACATATTTCTATTAAGCAAGTAGCAGACGTTCAACTGGATAAGCAAACGGACTTCTATGTCGATGTTATTCACGAAGCTTATGAAAAGTCTGCGGTTGAAGGTATTATCGGTAAAGCTGAAGGTGTTCGTGCTATTAACGATGGAAAATATAAATCGTGGGCAGTAAAAGACGGCAAGTTAGTAAATGAATTGATTGATTCAGAATCAGGCAAGGTGCTAGATACGATTAAAGTAACCAAAGACGCGCCTGTTCAAGAGTTTAAAGAACTGTCGACTAAATATGTTAGAAACATCTTAGATACTGACTGGAAAGGTTCTAATTACTCTAAACGCATTTGGAAAGATACTGATTTACTTGCTAAGCGATTAGAAGAACTATTCACAGTTGAAGCTATCGCAGGTATGTCGGAGCAAGAAATGGCTAAAGCTATTGCTAAAGAGTTTGAAACAAGTATGTACGTCGCTAAGCGTTTGATTAGAACTGAAGCGAATTACATGGCGGGTCAAGCTAAACTTAAAGGCTGGCTAGAGCATGGCGTTAAAGAGTATGTGATTGTGGCAGTATTAGACTTTAAAACATCTGAAACGTGTCAGGAGCAAGACGGTAAACGTTATAAAGTAGAAGATGCGGAGGTAGGCGTTAATTATAATCCTTTTCATCCCTGGTGTCGTTCAGTTGCTAGATCTTACTTTGGTAAGCAGTCATTAAGTGGTAATCGTACCGCTATTGATCGTGTAACTGGCAAAACTATGACGATTAAGCAATCTACTACTTATAAAGAATGGGAAAAGATGCTATTAGATCGTAATGGTAAAGTTAACGTTGAAATAGCTAAGAAGAAAGTTAAGAATTATCGAGTCGATTTAGCTAAGTACAATAAACTGACTGATGAATACAAGAAAAAGCATGATATTAAGAGTTTTGATGATTATCAAGATAGAAAGTATAAAAGTACACCCTAACGGTACGCGCAAAAACGTCGATACTGTTAAGAAACGTGATGTGCTTTAAGGGTAGGGGTTAAAAGGAGTGATTGAATGAATCCTGAAACAGCAGAACTGAATAGCAAAGTCGCTTATTTGCTAATTGAAGTCGAGCGATTAAAACAACATGTAGCATATTTAGAAAATATTATTAAACAAAAGTAATCTAACGATTGCTTTTTTATTATCGGTGGGTTTGGTTAACTCGACAGGTAGCGATTTTGGTTCGATTCCAAAACGATTGCCGACCATGCGCAAACTGGCATAAACTACCTATTTATATTGAACCAAAAGTCTAATCACTAGGCTTTTTTATTTTAACTAAAATTAGAAAGAGGTGTATTTGTGGATAATAAAAAATTTATTGAAAAAGCTAATTTTTTAAGTGTCACAGATACGAAAGGCAAAGTGTTAGCTCATATAGATTTAGCGACTGGCGAAACGATCCAGAGCAACGATATTCTAATTAGCGTAGATTATGGAAACAAACCTAATTTTAAAATAATTAACGGTGAAATTTACTTATCGTCAGCGTTAAAGCGTAGTTGACCACTAGGCTTTTTTATTTTGTCCAAGCATTAACGACACTAAACTTCATGGAATGTGCAAGCATTTATTCACGTTAAAAGATATGGAAAAGGAGATTATCATGAAGAAAAAACATTTATTACCGATGAATCTACAACTATTTGCTGAACCAGGTGAAGGTGGTAATCCGGAACCAACGCCACCAGGTACAGAATTCAATGTAGATGAATTAACAGATGAACAATTAACAGCTATCAGAGAGAAACACGGTTTCAAGACTGATGATGATGTTAACGACATTATAAAATCTAAGCACGCTAAGTGGGAAGAACGAAAGAACGAAGCGGCTCGACTTGCTAAGTTATCAGAAGAAGAGCGTCAACAAGCTATCATCGATAAAGAAAAAGCGGACTTTGAAGCTGAAAAAGCTCAATTCAGAAAAGAACAACTATTTGTTGAAAAAGGTAAGCAATTAATCGAGATTGGACTACCTTCAACGTTTGCTAACCGCGTAAGTGGTGAAACTGCTGAAGAAGTTCTTAGCGATGTGAAAGAACTTAAAAAATCTTGGGACACTGCTATTGAGAATGCTGTTAACGAACGGTTAAAAGGTTCTACTATCAATCCGACTGCTCAAAGTGGAAAACCAACAAGCAATAACCCTTGGGATAAGAACAATTTCAATTTAACGAAGCAAGGCGAGATTATGCGTGAAGATCCAGAACGCGCCAAATTATTAATGCAATCAGCAAGAAAATAGAAAGAAGGAATATAAATGAAAAACAAAATTAAAATGAATTTACAAATGTTTGCAACAGATAAAACTAAAATTGCAGACGTTATTGTACCAGAAGTATTTAACCAATATGTAATTGAACGTACAGCTGAATTATCAGCATTTTATCAATCGGGTGTTGTAGTAAACAATCCAGAATTAGACAAATTAGCTTCAAGTGGTGGTCGATTAATCAACATGCCATACTGGAACGATTTAACAGGAGAAGATGAAGTTTTATCTGACACTGAATCATTAGGGACTGATAAAATTATCACGGGTCAAGACGTAGCCGTTCTTTTAATGCGTGGGAAAGCATGGAAATCTAACGACTTAGCAAAAGCTTTATCAGGAGACGACCCTATGCGAGCTATTGGTGATTTAGTTGCTGCTTACTGGGCTAGACGTCAGCAAGTAACATTAATCTCTACTTTAAAAGGTGTATTTGCTACTGCTGGAACTAAAATGGCAACAAATACTCATGATATTTCTACGTTAACCGGAAATGAAGCAGCTTTTACTGGTGAGAACTTCTTAGATGCTTCTTACAAATTAGGCGATGCCGAAGAACGTTTAACGGCTATTTCTGTTCACTCAATGGTTTACGCTAGTTTAAGAAAACAAAACTTAATTGAGTATATGCTTGATTCTAATAACGCTAAAATTCCGACTTACATGGGCAAACGTGTAATTGTTGATGATGGTATGCCTAAAGACGGAGACGTGTACACATCTTACATCTTCGGAGCTGGTGCTGTTGGGTTAGGTAACGGAGCTGCTCCTGTACCGACTGAAACTGATCGTGACTCTTTAGCTGGTGATGATATTCTTATCAATCGTCAACATTTCTTATTACACCCACGCGGAGTTAAATTTACTGATAAATCTGTTGTTGGTTCTTCTCCGACTAATGCTGAATTAGGAACCGGAACTAACTGGGAACGTGTTTACGAGCCTAAAAACGTTCGTATCGTTCAATTCAAACATAAATTATGGGCACCAGAAAAAGCGGTTGTTGGCGGCGAAGGTAAGTAAGGAGTAATAAATGGCAGAACTAACAGAATTAGATAAGTTAAAAGCTCGTTTAAGCATCGCTGACGATAAACAGGACGTTAAGTTGTCTGTTCTGTTAGCTGATGCTAAGAGCGAAGCGTTAAACTACTGTAATCGTGATGATGTGGTTGAAGGCATGAAACCTACTATCCGTCAGATAGCCTATTTAAGTTATTTGTCGGAAGGTAGTGAGCTTTATTCTTCTGAATCAGAAGGCGGTCGTTCTGTATCTTATAAAACGGGTGATGATTTACCTAACAACATCAAGAAAAATCTTAATCGGTTTAGAATCGCGAAGGTGAGCAGATTATGAAGCTAAATGATAAGTGGAAAACGTCAGTTTACTTAAAGAAACGAATGATCACATCTGATGATGAAGGAAACGACATCGTTAGTTATTCAGAGGAATCAACAGAGATACAAATGGACGTTCAGTCCGCTGGTGGCCAAGTCAACGCTCAAATTTGGGGTGAACAGTTACCTTACATTAAAACGTGTTATTACGACGGGAGTGATATTAATGAGGGAGAAAATGAGAAAGACGGCATCTGTTACAAGGTTAATTCTAGTAGCAAGCCTGATTATGAGATTGTCTCTATTCAAGAATACTCACGACATAAAGTGATAACACTTAAAAAGTTGGTGATTTAATGGGCGTTGAAGTAAGAGGATTAGACAGACTTAGAAATAAAATAAGTATGGTTTCTGCTTCTGCTAAACAAGGCGCTGAAAATACTGTGCGTGAAATGACTGAAGAAGTCAGAGGGACGGCTGAAAGTAAGCTTAAATCAAGCATTAAACACCCAACAGGTGAGTTGGCAGGTAGCGTTAAAGATGAAGTGACAACTAATAGTGATGGTAAGGTAGTTGGTCGTGTGTTTAGCGATAAAGAGACGGCTATTTTCAGAGAATTTGGTACTGGTCCAAATGGTGAATCATCGACAAAAGATTTACCACAAGGTGTTACGCCGGCTTACACTCAAAAAGCTTGGTTCTTTCCAGTTTCCTCTGTATCTAACGATTTAACAGCATTGTATGGTATTCCTAAGATTGAGATACAAGGCGTTGAGTTTTATCGTACAAGTGGACAACCGGCCAGACCATGGCTTTTCCCATCGCTAAAAGAAGTACAAGAACGTTCAGACGAAATACTAGAAAGAAATGTTGCTGAAGCTATTAAGAAAGGACTGAAATAGTGAGTAAAATTAATATTAAATCAATTATTGTTTCGGTTCTTAATGAGTTTAAGGCGGACGGAACAATCAAGAAAGTATCGATGGACTACCCGAAACAATGGAATGTATTCCCGACAGTCATATATCGAACTCAATCTAGCCCACATTTTGTTGATGCTGATCAAGAAGAATTATTAACGAAGTGGCAGATAACACTAGAAATTTATCATAATGCTTCATTAACCGATATTACGAATCGAATTAGTAATCGATTCAATGATATCGGTATTTCTTTTGTCTTGAAAGATGGCAATACCGCTGATTTAAAGCGAACGATATTAGAATCGACGTTCATTGTAGACAATACATTAAAAATTATTTACGAAAAATAGGAGGAACAACATGAAAAACTTAAAATTAGACTTACAAAAATTTGCAGCAGAAGACATTGCTGGTCTGTTATCAAAAGGTACGAAACTATCTTATAAAAGCGGTATTGAAACAAAAGAAATTGCAGCAGTTAAATCTATTCCAGCTTTAGGTACTGACCCTGAAAAAATCGAGGTAACTCATTTACAATCAGAGCGTAAATCTTACATTAAAGGTATTCAAGATACTGATAACTTAGAGTTCGCTATTGTTTATCAAGGCAAAAACTTTAAAGATATCTACGATTTAGTAAAAGCTGGTAAATCAGCAGACTGGACTATCGAGTTCCCGGACGGACTTAAAGCGGAGTTCAAAGGTATTCCTGATTTCAAATTCGACGGAGTAGAAGTCAATCAAGCGCTAGGCTTCAACTTAGTTGTCGTTGTTTCAGAAGGTCCAGACTTCACGCCTGCGCCCTAATGTTCCCGTAGACGTTAAAGAGGATAAAGTTCCTGAAGTAACAGAGGGAGAAACAAAAAAAGCAGCACCAAAAACAAAATAAAAACACGGAAGAAAGGTTAGTCTGAAACATGGCTAGCCTTTTATTTTTTAGGAGGAAATTATACATGAGTAACGTAGTAAACATGCCAAACACAAAACAAGTTGAATTAGGTAACTTAGTATTGCAATTACGATTAGACGGACGTTCAATCTTAGGTATTGAGAAACGATTAAACAAGTCGTTAATGGGGCTTTTCTTAGGGTCTGATGGCGGTTTCAGATTGCCACCAACGAATGAGTTGTTAATCGTTATTCAAGGCGCTAACAAAACGTCAGGTATCACAGAAACGATGTTAGTAGATGCGTTCTATAATCATTTGGATAAAGGCGAATCATTATTTGATATTCAAGAAATCGTGCAGGAATTGCTGGATGAATCAGGTTTTTTCAACAAAAAGAAGGAAGTGACGAAGACCGCTGGGGAATCGGCGGAGGAGTCAGTTCTGGACGTAGCGATGACGGAAGAAACGATTCTGTAGAAAGTTATAAAACGATTGGCGAACTGTTAATCGCGATGGAGTTACAAGCTATTGAATTAGGTATACCTGCTGACAAATATTGGAGTATGTCGTTTGATGAAATCATGCTTCAATGTTCAGCTAACAAGAAGATTAAAGAGCGTGAACAGAAAGAAAAAGCATCATTCGATTACAACATGATTCAAGGGATGATGTACGCGTTCAATGACCCTAAAAACATGCCTAAAGCTGAAAAACTTTATCCGATGTTAGCAGAAGAAGAACCGATCAAAGAAAAACCTAAAGAAATACAACCTTATAACGCAGAAGCTGACCAAGCGTTATTCATGGAAATCGCTAAAGGTGTACATAGAACGAACGAAAATAAATAAGTAGGAGGTGATTAGATGGAACTAGAAACGCTAGAGATATTTATAGAAGCTAATGTTGAGAAGTTTGAAGAACAATTTCAAAGAATCATGCCAACTGTAGAAAAAGTGACGAGTATGTTAGAACGGACAACAGGTCAATCGTTCAACAAGGTCGAGAAGAACATGGACGTTGAGAGTGGCGTAAACGCTATGACTAAGCAAATGGAACAAATGACCAAGATGTACGAGAAGCAAATGGAAATGATGAATAAAATCACTACTGCTACTACCGATAACATTGAAAAAGGCTTATCAAAAGGCTTTACGTCAGCACGTAAAACCGTTAATAAAGACGTTGACTCATTGATTAAAGACATCAACGCTAAAATGGGTCGTGCTAAAGCGGAGCAAGAGAAATTAGCTTTCTTACAAGCGCAACGTCAAGACGCTTCTTCCAAAGGTGACACGAAGAACGTGGTTAAATATGATACTCAAATAGCTAGAGCGCAAGACATGATGAACAAGTATCAATCATCAGCTAAGCGAATGGCTGACGGTATTCGCAATGAGTTTAAAACTTTACCACAGGCACTTGATGGTATATCTGCCGAAATGTTAAAGAATGAATCTGTTATAGAAGGCCAAAAAGCTAAAGTTAGAGAACTAACAGCCTTATACGAACAACAAGCTAAGAAAGTAAGTAAGTTGAGTCAAGGACAGTTAAGCAAGTTGTACGAAAAATACGGAAGCACGTATGATCCTGGATACAAAAAAGAGGTTAAACAAGCGGGATTTAAATTTGAAGATACTAAATCATCAAAGAAAACAGGTGCTGAGATAACTAAGTACAGTAAAGAGATTCAAAAGCTTATTGCTAAGAATGACGCTTTACAACAATCTTACGCGCAAACAGAGGATAGAACAAAACAACTACGTTCAGCCGTCAAAGGTTTAAATACTGAATTAGGTAAGTCTACCATTCAAACTGGAAACGCAGCTTTAGGAACTAAAAAAATAGGTCAAGGAGCCGACCGCTCGAAGCAACTGTTTTCTAGATTCGGCGGCGTATTCAACAGAACATCTAATAACATAGCACACGGTTCACGGCGTATGAGTAGTGGAATGGGCGGATTTACAAGACGTTTAAATCAAATGGTGAAGCAAGCTTTCGTGTTTGCGACTATTTATAAAGGTTTACAGTTAGTAAATCGTGGCTTTATGTCTGCTTTAAAAACAAATGATGAATTCAATAATTCGTTAAATCAAATTAAAGTTAATTTAATGACGGCTTTCTATCCTATCTATACATTTGTGTTACCAGCAATCAACGCTATGATGCGTGGTTTATCTGCCGTTACAGGCCAGATTGCACATTTTACGGCTAGTTTATTCGGTACAACTTATACTGCCGCTAAACAAGGCGCTAGTGGGTTATATCAAAATATTCAAGCTATGAATGACAGTGGTAATGCAGCAGATAAAAACAAAGAGAAGGTTAAGAAGCTTCAACGATCGTTAATGGGATTCGATGAAATTAATCGGATTGGCTTAGATGATAGTAAAGATGATGACATCAAGTTAGATAATAAACCTGGTACCGATTTTAATACTCCAATCCCTGCAACTCCTGATTGGATTAATAAAGCGAATAGTATTCTAAGAGATTTCTTCAAGCCGTTTCAAGATTCTTGGGCGAAGCATGGTCAAGGCGTTATAAAGGCTTGGAAATATGCTCTAGGTGAGATTGTAGAGCTTTCAAAATCAATTGGACGTAGTTTTATGGACGTGTGGACTAATGAAACAGGCGAGCGAACGATAAGCAATATGTTAATACTGCTTACAAACATGTTGAATCTAGTAGGAGATATAGCTAAGTCATTCAGAAAAGCATGGGATGAAAACGAGCGAGGGACTAAGCTAATTCAATCTATTTTTGATATGTGGAATGAGTTTCTAGAGCTAAACAACGAATTAATTAAGTCGTTTAGAAAAGCCTGGAATGAGAACGAGTTAGGCCAATCTATTTTCGCTAACATTCTTGAAATTGCTACTAATTTAATCGATGCGATTGGCTTGATTGAAAAAGGGCTTAAAAATGCTTGGTCAGAAGGAGAAACAGGAACGTCAATCTTTAAAACTGTTTTAGGGTTCTTTGATGATATTTTAAGTATTATCAATACGGCTTCTAAGTCGACTAAAAAATGGGCTGAGAACTTAGATTTCACACCTCTTTTAAAATCGATTGATAAGTTATTGAAACCAATCAGAAAGATAAGTAAAGATGTGTTTGAGGTTCTAGAATGGGCCTATACTAACGCTTTATTACCATTAGCAAAACTCGTTATAGAGGACGGATTACCTACCTTCTTCAATTTATTCGGAAACGCGTTAGAGATAGTAGCGTCAGTAATAAAAGGAAGTAAGCCGTTTTTCGGATGGTTGACAGACAAATTAATCAAACCTTTAATCGACTTTTCATTAAGCGCGGTAAGTGATTGGCTCGGATTTTTAGGTAAGTTCGGACAAGCATTAGAAGACTTACTAGTCATCGATATATCTAGCTTTAGTGATGTTGTTGATAGATTCAAACAATTCGGCTCAGATATTTGGGAAGGACTAAAAGAAGGTATTTCTAGTTTCGGGTCATCAATCGGCACATTTATAAAGGATTCGATGTTCAAACCTATTGTCGATGCATTCAGGAAACTGTTCGGGATCCATTCGCCATCCACTTTATTTGAAGGTTTCGGTAAAAACCTAGTTGAAGGTCTATTCAACGGCATTAAGTCGTTAATGTCTAAACCGGTTGAGTTAGTTAAAAAACTATGGTCAGACATGAGTGGTGCCGTCGTGGCCAAAGGTTCTGTCATTTGGGATTCTTCTAAGAAAGTTTGGGATGATGTTTCAACCAAAGTTAAAACAAAAGCAGGAGAATCTTGGACTAACACTAAAGAAAATTGGAAGAAAATAAAAGATGATACTTCTGATAAATTTGAAAACGTTAGACGAACAACTATCGATAAGTGGGATAAAACAAAAGACAAAGTTAGTTCAGCTTCTAATCTCGCTAAGACAAACGCAACAAAAGCTTGGTCAACCATGAAAACTAATGTATCTGGTTATAACGATACGATTAAAAGAACTACAGGTAAGGCGTTTGATTCTGTTGTCGGTTGGGCTAAAGGGCTAGGCGGTCGTATAAAAGGCGGTTTAAATTCTGGCGTCAAAGCTGTCAAAGAAGGTGCAAAAGCTATCGCTAAAGGATTGCATGAATTTCCTCTTAGAGCAGTTAACGCTGTTAAAAACGGGGTATCTTGGGTTCTTGAAAAATTAGGAGCTGGTAAGAATAAATTAGGAGATAATTATGAAGCCCCTAATTACGCGCAAGGTACAGGCTACCACAGGGGTGGAATGGCATTAGTCAACGATGGTTATGGCGCTAATTACCGTGAAGCATATCAATTGCCGAATGGTCAACAAGGTCTATTCCCTAACCAGCGCAACTTAATGGTAGATTTACCAGCCGGTTCTTCAGTGTTAAGTGGACCACGTACCGCTTCAATGATGTCTGGCATGCCTAATTATGCCGGCGGTATCGGTAAATGGATTAAGAAAAAATGGAATGGGGCAGTTGAGTTAGCTGGCGATGTGTGGGATTACGCATCTAATCCAGGTAAATTAGTTGAAGCGGGTATCAGTAAGTTCGCTGATTTAAAAGGTGCGATTGAACCAGCTCTCTCTATTTCTCAAGGTGCTATTGGAACATCGATGGATGCGGCGACTTCATTCGTGAAAACCACGATGGAATCACTATTTGATAGCAGCGACGCTGATACGTCAGTAAGTAATATGTCGGGTGTTATGACTTATCTAGCTAACATAGCAAGAGACGTTATGAACAAATTCCCAGGTATGAGAGTATCGTCCGGGTATCGACACGGAGACCCTTATTCGCATGGTAAACGACAAGCAATCGATTTAGCTTATGATGCGAGCATGAATGGTTCTAGTAAATATTTTGGTCCTGCTAACTATGCGTTCGAGAAATTCCGCGACAAAGTGGCATACGTTATCACACAAGGTCAAGTTCGTGATAGGACTGGATTATCAAGTGCTCCTGCTAATAGCCAATGGGGACCTTGGAAAGACGGCGATCACTACGACCACTTGCATATCAACGGTTCTATTGCTGAAGGGCAAGGTGGACATCGTCCAAGTAGTAGCCCTGGAGGAAGCGGTGTTGGTCGTTGGAGAAGTTCAATCTTGAAGGCTGCACGTTTCATGGGTCAAGGAGTTTCTCCTGGTCAAGTTAACGGTATCTTAGCGCAAATTCAACGAGAATCGGGTGGTGACGACAAGATTATCCAAAACCCTGGCGTATGGGATGTGAATATGGCTAATGGTAATCCTGCTAGAGGTCTATTGCAATATATCCCGCAAACGTTTAGAGCGTATGCTGTTCGGGGTTACGGTAATATTATGGACGGTTTCCATCAGTTAATGGCATTCTTCAATAACTCAAATTGGAGAAATGATATTCAGTACGGAAATAGCGGTTGGGGTCCGAACGGTAGTCGTATAAGACCTTACGCAAAAGGTAGTCCTTACATCCCTGAAGACCAACTGGCCATGATTCATAAAGGCGAAATGGTTGTACCTGCTTCATTCAATCCAATGAACCCAGCAAACAACTTCCAAACGTTAAAAATGCCTGATTTATTCAACGAAACACCTCAACCTATCACTTATAACCAACCGGCTGATAAAGCGGTCGGCGGAGGTATGAACGGTGCGACTGAAGGTATTATTAATGCGGTCATGATGGCGTTAAGCATGCGTGATAGCAATTCTGATAAAGGCGGAGATATTAACATCACGCTTGAATTGGAAGGTGAGAAAGTAGCTAAGGTAGTTGTAGATGAAGTGAACAAACAAACGAAGCGACAAGGTAGAAGTCCAATATTAATTTAGGAGGTGGTTTCATGTCTGGAACCTTAATGATAAATGGGGTGACTGTTAAGCCACCTCAAGAATTTTCAGCCACATTAAACACTATTGATGCTGATAGTAGTGGTAGAAACGCAAACGGTACGATGGTACGTGATATCATCACCCAAAAAGTAAAAATAGAATGCAAGTGGGGGCCTTTGAGTGATTCAGAGGCTTCTACTATTTTAAAAGCAGTCAAAGATAAGTTTATAACGATTAATTATCCCGACCCAGAAATCGGCGGTCAAACTACTAAGACGTTTTATGTTGGTGATAGGTCCGCTCCGTCTTACAGTTGGAATAACAAGTTCAGCCAAGCGAAATGGCAAGGGTTATCCATGAATTTTATTGAAAGGTAGGTGTAATGATGTTAGCAGTATCAAATGCGTTTAACGAAGCGTTTAAGAGTGATTTAAGAGAAGTTAAAATGCGAATAAAAATTAACGATGTCACTTACACCGATGAAGATATCATATCTTTCAATTTTAACAGTGGGAGCATCGTTGGTGAAACGTTCGCGATAGGTTCGACTTATGCAAACTCGATGAAATTAACTCTTTGCAAGATTGTTGAAGGTTTAAAACAATTAGATGTTGTAATGCCTGAAATGGGAATAGTATTACCAAACGGAAGTACCGAGTACGTAAAACTTGGTACTTTTTTGATTTCAGAAGAAGTTAATCCTGACAGAAACGAGAATAGAACATCATTAGAATGTACAGATAGAATGTTAATGCTAGATGATTTCTATGAAAGTAAGTTAAAATATCCAGCTCAAATAAGAGAAGTAGCATTAGAGATAGCTAATCTAGCAGGTGTAGAAGTCGACAAAGTTAGTTTTGGACGTCTTAGACAAGATACGATAAAACAACCCGTTGGTTATACATATAGAGAAGCAATCGGTTTAATTGCTCAATTTGAAGCGGGTTACGCAACTTTTGATAGAAACGGTTTACTTGCTATAAGATTACTAGAAGACAAAGATTATCGCGTTACGCCTGATGAATATTTTTTAAAAGGGTTAGTTAAGAATGAATTGATGTTCCGCCCTGCAGGTATTCAAGTGTCGATTGGTGATGAAGAAGAAAAAATTTTGAGCATTGGCAATAAAAAGGGGTCAGTTATTAAGTTAGAAAATAAGTTAATGACTGAAACTTTACTACGATCAATCCACGAAAAAGTAAAAACAGTTAACTATTATCCATACTCATTGAATTGGCGAGGTAATCCAGCTGTTGAAGCAGGCGATTGGTTGCGTGTGACAGACACGAAAGGTAATCAGTTTAAAGTACCTAACCTATCATATTCATTAGAATATAAAGGTGGTCTAACTGCCACAAGCACAGTCGAAACGGTCGCTAGTAACGAAGTTAAAATGGGTTACAAAACAATCCTAGAACAGACAATAGAATACGTTAATGAATCTATTAAAGATAACGGAACTGAAATTTCGTACGGTGTTGAAGAACCTCCTAATCCAAAAGAAGGCGATGTTTGGTTTAAATATAATGGTCCAGATACCGAAATTTGGATATACGAAAAAATTGGAGAACCTGATATTTTTGATTGGGTATTAAAAATTTCATCAGCAGTTGACGACACTATCAAAGAGAAAATAGAGGAGCTAGAACAGACTTCTAAAGATATATCAGAATCAGTCGATAAGGCGTTAGAAGAAGCGGAAATAGCGCTTAAAGAATCTAATATAAGTAAACGTGAGGCCTCCGAAGCAAGAGAAGAATCTTTCAGAGGGAAAGTTATAGCAGAAGAAGCAAGGTTAGAGGCTGAAGTAGCACGAAAGCAAGGCGATGGAAATAAATTAAAAATTGAAGATTTGAATGGCACTTTGAAAATAACTAACAATAAAGTTGATGGGCAAAAAAGTGAGATAGCAACTATTAAGTTAGAGAGTAATAGGTTGTCTCAAAGTTTTTTAGATTTGGATGGTAATGTTTCAACACTAGAACAAACAGTGAATGGTTTTCAAAAAACAGTTAAAAGTGACATTAATGGTTTAAAATCAGAACAAAGTCTAATGGCTGGACAGTTTACTTCTACAGTAGAGAAAGTAAATAATCTTTATACACCCAAACCAAATATAATTATCAATAGTATGAATATAATGCTTAATAAGTCGGATAATGGCACAGGTACAAATCATCCTTATGTAGATGGGTATTTTTCTTTTAGGACGGGTAATGTGGAGGGTGATGTGTACAATGATACGGACGCGTTGAGTACCGAGGCCCGAGGAAATAGAGTATATACATTCTCTTTTGATGCCAATGGTTTTGGTACATCATTTGATGTATATTTGATGATTGGCAAAGGTGTGTGGCAAGGTCCCTTTACTATACCTAAAAGTCCCTCAGGAATGAAACGTCATTATATCAAAGTAAATTACACAAGTGGTGCAGAGGGGCGTAGCATCCCGATTGGTATAAGAATAGCTAATGTACCTAAATTTAGCAGATTCGAGTATGGCAAGTTTAAACTAGTGACTGATTATGTCGAAGATTTGTATGAAGTTGCACATAAGGATGTAGTGGAAAAATCTGAGATTGTTCAATTAGAAAATCTTATCGATTTGAACGTAAAAAAAATAGAAAAAACTGATGGTAAAATTATAGAACAGCAGGGTCAGATAAGTATTTTAAATAGACAACTGAATTTGAAAGTTGAAGAAACTCAATTTAACGAATTGAACAAAGAGGTTAGCATTCAAAAGGGACAAATTAAAATTTTAAGTGATAATATTGATTTAAAAGTATCCGCGAATGAAGTAATATCACGTATCAACATGAGTCCTGAACGCATTAGAATTGACTCTAAATTGATTCATCTAAGCGGTCAAACCTTGATTGATGACGCAATTATCACTAGTGCTATGATTAAAAATGTGTCAGCTGATACAATTGACGTCGGAACTCTGAACGGTTCTAGAGTGCGGGTTATTAACATCGAAGCAGAAAACATTATAGGTAAAGAGCTTAAAGGTCTATCGCTAACATCCATTGATAAAAAAGGTTATTTTAACGTGACTGGTAATAGAGCAGTGCTTCAAAATACAAGGAATAACAGACGAACAGAAATCGACGACAGAGGTATGTTTGTTTATAATATTGACGGCACGTTGAGGTCGCAGTTTAATCAGTTTGTTGTTAACACTGGTATTATCGGAACAAATACATATAACGTTTATGTTGGGACTGGTGGTCTTGATGGTCTTGAAGGTGAAGCTGCAGGTGGAGAATTGAGAGTCGTTCGTTATGACTCGACGCCTGGGGACGGAAATGTAACGGATTATAGGTACAGACCTGTTCGTGCTGAAGGTTTCATTGGTAATTATATCAACGTTAATACGCCTCTCGCTTCAGTTAGTCATTTGTATTTAAGACCGCGAATTACAGAAGGTGAAGTTCGTATAACTGGTTCGGGAACGACTGGTACTTATCAAGATTTAAGAGCTAGATCAATCATCGCTAATACAATCGATTTTAACGGTGCTTTGGCTGGTGAAAACATCTATATCAGACCGTCGCCAGGTGGAGAATTGAGAGTGACGGCGCGTAACACAACTAACAAATACGTACCTGTGAGAGCATCGGCTTTCCCAACAGGCTCTTTAGAAGCTTATAAGCAAGATATCGAAGAGTTCAACGAAACCGCATTAGATATTATATGCGGAGCTACAATCTATGAATATAGATTGCGTTCAGAGGTCGAGTTGGATGTAGATAAAAAACGGATAGGGTTAGTTATTGGAAGTGGCTATAATACTCCTGGTCAAGTTATTGATAAAGACGGAGTTGAGCAATACGCTATGAACTCAATCTCTTGGAAAGCCATACAGGAGCTTAATAAAAAAATAAAAATATTAGAGGAGAGATTAGATGGAGCAAAGTAAAAGTGATTTAATTATAAATAAACTGGCGACAAATTTCGGTTTAAAGCTCGCGCAAATCGAAGGGGAAAAAGCGATTTTAGAAGTAGAAGTTCAAATGTTAACGCAAGAATTGAATGAAGTTAAACAAAAATTAGAAGAGGCAGGAAAGGAAGACAAAAATGTTAAAAACTAATAAGACGACTAAATTGAGTGGAGAAAGTAGAATCGAAGGTACCATCGTAATGACATTGGATGCAGAAGTGTCACGAGAAACAGCCGGAAACACTTATGTTAGACAAAATGTAATCAAACAAGAGTTGTATAACGCCAACAAAAAAGAATGCAGAAAAGATATTACAGATTTTCAAGAAGAAGTGTTTGCTCTAGAAGATAGTTTTACGGCTGAACAAGAGAAAGAAGTAGAAGCGACTGAGTAATCAGTTGCTTTTTATTTTGGGGTGAGTTATGAAAATTGAATTCGCAGCATTACTAACAGTTTTATCAGTTTGCGCGTCGATTTATTTTGGTTTATCTAGTTATAGACGTAACCAAAAAACAGACGATAAACAAGAAGCGGCAGCATCAACGACGACATTAGTTAAGCTTGAAAATATCGGAAATGGTGTTAACGAGATTAAGTCTGAAATGAAATCGATTAGAGAAGAAAGTCGAGAGAACAGAGATAGACTTATTAAAAATGAAGAATCTACAAAACAAGCGCATAGACGTTTAGACAAAATCGAAGGAGAGAGATAATGATGGAAAATTTGCAAGAGTTATATATGCCGTTAGTAGTATTAGCGGGCCTAATCGTAGGTTATTGCATTAAGAACATTAAGTGGTTAGACGAGTTAAGCAATCAATATATACCAACAATTTTAGCCGTTTTAGGCGCTGTTCTAGGTTGTATGATTAATCAATCAGTGACACCCGAAAATATCATCTATGGCGCGTTAAGCGGTTTAGCTTCAACCGGATTGCATCAATGGTTTACAAAAACAATCTTAAAAGAAGGTAGCTCTCATTAATTTGAGGGCTATTTTTTATAAATTAAAATAGGAGAGTGATTGATATGAGAAACAAACAACAATTTCTTGATGATGCTGATAAAGTGTTAAAAGAAGATTTTAAAAAAGAATTAAACGTGGTAGAAGACGCAGCCCACATTATGAATAACACATTGGAAACAACTTATACTTTACCGTCAGATTTTACAAAGACTGGTGAAGATGAGTTGTTTTTATTTGATAAAATCATGAGACCTCGTACTGATGATCCAACAAAAGAAATACCTGATTATTTATATATTGGGAGAGGTGAGTAATATGACTTTAAACTTTAAAGATGCTAGTGACTTTAGCGGTCGTACTGTAAACCAAAATTTATACAATCAAGTCGTTAATATGGATAATTTAGCAGGTCCTAAAGATATTAATGTCGCATGGCATTTCAACGCATTTAACAAAATTGCCAGCGGAGCAGAATGTTGGTATTGGCTAGGTGATCCAATCGGATATGCTATCGCTAAAAAATTATCCACTGCAATGGCAAAAGCATTAGATATTCCTGATCGTGGTCCGAAAGCTACAACTAATCTATATGTCATTTCTAACTCTGTAGGTGTGACTATTTTACCTGAAGCGGCTTTTATCGATAACTATAATGACATGCAAAAATATCAAAAGAATAAAGAGAAACTTTTTAAAGCTTGTATGGACGTATTTTTATCTTTTCCTGAATATAACTTTAAATCTAGCCACGGTGGCCATTATGGTTTTAATATGATGGATCCTGGGGCAGTCGGAAACGGGTTTAAAGAAGCAGTTTTAGCACAAGAAATTAATAAATATATGCTTAAAAATAAGAATATAGGAGGAACAACAGTGGCTAAAAAAGTAAACAACAGACAACGTCATGCGTTAGAAACGTATTGGTATAACACAAAAGCTAGCAATTACGCTAAAGTAAAAAAATATTTGAAAGACAACAATCTTGAGTTTACGGAAATTGTAGCTAAAGATAAACGTGTTAAATTCAGAGTAAGCCCGTTCAATCAAAACAGTAACAACAAATACAAATTAGAAAAATTTCTAGGTGACAACAACTGTCATTATATTATTACAGTAGCTTAAACTAAAAGCCTATCTCAATTTAACGAGATAGGCTTATTTTTTATGCTTATTTAACTGTAATAATTTCTTTCCCAACTTCATCAATAACGAAAGTTGCGTTTTCACTTCTTAAATCTTCAATCTTCTTCAACTGTTCTGCGTATCCTTCTTCATCTTCTTCTTTTTTATACCAGTCCAAATCTTCTTGCAAACAATCTTCAATGTAATCTTCAACTGTGTAAATATATAACTCGTCTTTTTCTAAAGCTTTTTTCATTGATTGAACATCTGAATTAAATAATCCTGTAACGCTATCTACTGTTGTTCCTGTTCCTTTAAATTCTCTAATGTGGTTTTGTAATTGTTCTACTGTCATGTTAATCATTCTCCTTTTAATTTGATATTCTTGTAATTTAATTGCGTTTTCTACTGACATTTTTAATAGTTTTTTTGGATCGTTACGATAATTTGAAATCATCATGCGCGATATTTTTAAGTCTTTTTCAATTTGATAAGCGCTCACATCTGAATCAATAAGTTCTTTTACGATATCTAAATCAATCTTCATTTAATCACTCATTTCTCTGTTACTTGATTACATACTTAGTATACTGTAAATTATAATTTACGTCAAGTGTATTTTACAATTTGTTTTAAATTAAATAAAAAACGCTTAAAAATCACTGTTCATAGAGCGATTCTAAGCGTTTTAAATATTTTTATGTGGGTTGTTAATTGAATAGCTTTGAGAAAAAACCTTTCTTTTTAACTTGTACAGTGTCCGTCGGTTCTGTACGAACGTTGTCTTTTTGGTGTTCGAGCTTGTCAATCATGTTACTTTGTTGAAGTTGATTAGTTAAAAATTGTTGGTTTTTACTTATCTCTATCAAATGATCATTCGTTTCTTTAAGTTGCATGACGACATTGTTATAGTTTTCTTGTAACGAATTTAACTGCGTGTCCTTTTGCTCTAATTGTTTGTTTTTTTGCTCTAGCTCTTTACGCAATATATCTATTACTAATTCGTTAGATTGCTCTTGAAACTTGTTAATCGTTTGTCTGTCGCTTGTGTGTCGTTTGTTCGAATCTTCGACATCTAAACCTCTCAATTCGAGTATGTACTGAATACCTTCTTCGTTAAGTTTTTTCGAATTCCCGACAACCTCGACACACTTCTCGTACTTGCCAAAGTCTTCTTCTTCAAGCTTATTCATAATATCGTACACGCTTGTACGAGGCACTTTGTACTTTTTAGAGAACTCTAAATAGGATAACATATCATTCATCCTCCCCAGTTAACCAGTTGTACATCGGGATGTACGGAAGTTGTTCGACTTCGACATCTGCGTGTTCTTGCTTCTCAAAAGTGAATTTGAAACGAACTACCGAACGACCTTTTTTGATTTTCTCCAACTTCAAATTCTTAAACGTTTTACCGAGTTCTTCTATTGAAGGTTTTAATATCTGTCTGTCGATATCTGACATCCTGTAGCTTCCTGGCACATCAAAAATCTGTCTGAAAGACTGAACAGTTACAATGTACAAACCCGTGTCGCGATACTGTTTCAACTGTCGAAACAACGTTTTAGTATAACGACTGCTAATGCGTGTGAATTCATTCATATCATATCTAGTAAATTCTGATTCAACATTATTGATCAAGTAGCTAAATTTGGGATGCACAGAAACAGTCATAGTGTTGTCGTTTCTGTTAATTGAGAAATCGGGAAATAGAGAAAATCCTTCTATTAAATTTCCTGATTGTCGAACTGATATCAATTGAGACATCTTTAAATTAGTTTGTAACACCGTTTGTATGAACCTGTCGTAGCTTTGTTCGTTCTGTACGGTTATATGTCGTAACTTGTCTAAATCAAGCACGACGCTGTCCGAGTGCGTTTCTTTCAACTGGCTACACACAGCAAAGTATATATCCATTTCAACAGAATTGAAGTCTTTGAAAGAAACTGCATTTAATTCATTTCTGTAAATAACCAACCCGTCATTTCTAGCGTTCATTTTAACCACCTCAAACAAATTGTACAATCAGAACGTGGGTATATCAAGATATTTCTATACCCTTTTAAAAAGTCTGTCAATCTATACCCTTATTGTCAATTTATACCCTTATCAAAAACGTTGATATAATAACGTTTATTTACTATCCCTGTCATTTTATACCCTTATCAACTATCAGAAGAAGCGTGTCCTGTCAAAATATACCCTTATCTGTCAAAACATACCCTCATCCTGTCATTTTATACCCCTAACCTGTCATTTTATATCCTTATACCCGTCAATTTATACCCTTATACCCACTTCTAAGCTTACTGTCGCAAGGCGTTCAGCCGACCTACAAGGTTTTACAAGTTATTTACAAGTATTTACAATATCTTAATTAAAGTAAAACGACTTCACTATAATGATAAAAATCATGAACTCAAAACACTGATTAATATGAGTAAATATCATACAGTGAGTTAAGTTCATGATTTTGAGAGTATGTGGGTGTAATAGTGAAGTGAGTTATTCGGGAGTTTTAAACATTCTTGAACCAATTACTTCATGATCACTATCTAAAAAGTTGACGGTTAGAGGGATATTTTCAAATTCCATTGAAAAGCCATAAGCAGCTTCGACTGTTGCTCCTGGGTGTATATCGACGCTAGATTTATGAACCTCTTCGTAATAAGGTTCATCTTCTCCGAAAACAAAGAAACCTGTTGGTTCTGTCGTATCTTCAGTAACTTGATTAGCTTGAAAGTAATCCCAAATAACACTTTGTATCTGTTCGTTTTCTTGTGTAGTGTTAGTGTAATTAAATCTAACGACCATTACAGGAACTTCTGTTTCAGAAACAAAAAAATCGTGAGGCAAGAACTCGAAATCACCCCTTGGCGTCGAAAGAGTATCTCCTTCCAGTTTAACATCAGGTTCTAAAGCGATTTCTTCTTTTTCGATTATGCTGTTTTGAGTTACAACAGGTTCGCTTGTATTCTCTGAAACTTCTTTATTTTCATTTCCACAACTAACTAAAAAAAGACAAATTGGAACTAAGGCCATAAATTTCTTTTTCATGCAAACACTTCCTTTTTTTCTTTAGCATAGCAAAAAAGACACTCATTGACTAGCTTTGTCAGTGAATGTCTTCTTTTTTATTTAATTACTTTACCAATAATTTTTATCTTGTCGACAGGATAAAACGTATCTTCATACTTATCATTATAAGATACCAGCTTAATTTTATCATCTTCTAAATATACTTTTTTACACGTTACGCCTTCATCTTCAATGCTTACGATAGCAATTTCGCCATTTTCGACTTCAGGTTGATGTCTTACGAATATCGTAGAACCTTGTTGCAACACTGGTTCCATTGAGTCCCCAGCTACCGTTACTATCTCGTCCACATTATGTGGTATAGATTTCATATTCACGTTAGCTATGAAACTATTGCTATCTTCGCATTCCGCGTTTAAAGGCAATCCCGCAGCCGTTGACCGACCTTGAACGATTCGCTTACTTTCTATATCTACTATTGAAGATTGTTCTTCTAATTGATTAGTAGCATAACTGTAAACTTTTTGTTGACGATCAATATTGAGTTTGTTGTAGATTGTTGTGATGTCGTTAGTTTGTTGTAGTTCTTTCCTATCGAAAGTAAGTAGGTCTTTCGGGTCTAAACTTAAACCTTCAGCTATTTTTATAACATTTTCTACTTTAGAGTTTAAAACTCCTCTTTCCAATATAGAACGAACAGTAGTGTAAGGCAATTCTATTTCTTCAGAAAAGTTTTTAACATTACCGAACTTCATTTCTATCATTTCTTTAATTCCATTCTCTATTAACATTTCATATCACCTCCTCTTCTTTTATTATAACATACGAAAAATCGTATATCAATAAAAAAGAATTTAATTAATATGAATTTTCGTATTGACTTAATATGAATTTTCGTATATATTTAACTCATGGCAATAACGAATGCCAATTATTTTTACTCAACGATACGAATTTTCGTATTAATTTAAAAGGAAGGAGAGGTTATATGTCGTTAAATATAGGAGAAATCAGAAAAGATAAGAATATCACGTTGGTAGATATGGCTGATTTATTAGGAGTTAAGTATCAAACTATCGCAGAAAAAATTAACGGAGATTCTGATTTTAAATTTGGGGAAGCTTTAATCATTCAAGAAACTTTTTTCCCTGAATACGAATTAAAGTTTTTATTCAGTAAACAAGAAAAATTACAGGAGGCGTAAAAATGAAATTAGTACAAATCGAAAACGACCAACCAGTAACAAGTAGCTTGCAGGTGGCAGAAGTTTTTGAAAAAGAACATAAAGTTGTTCTCAAAGCGATTGATGACGTTATCGACGGGGTGGCACAAAATTATGCTGACCTATTTTATGAAGATTATTATATCCATCCGCAAAACAAACAACAATATCGTCAAATAATCATGACTAAAAAAGGTTGGACTTTAATCGCTATGGGGTTCACCGGGAAGAAAGCGACACAATTTAAATTAGATTACATTGACGCTTTTGACGAAATGGAAGAAATGTTGAAAAACTCTCAAACAAAATTACCTACTGATCCAATGGAAATTTTAGCATTAACTTTTAAAGCGCAAGAACAAACGAACGAACGTGTAGAAGTTATCGAAAGTGATATCAAGGATTTAAAAGAGAACCAAAAAATAGGCGCTGATGACTACGGATACATTTCAAGACGTATCAATCAACGTGTGACAGAAGTAGCTAAAGGTTTTGGGAAGCTCACGAAAGAACAGAGAGGTAGCTTTTACAAAGATATAAATGCAGGCGTTAAACAAGTTACAGGCGTTAGCACTCGTTCTCAGCTTAGAGAGAAACATTATCAGGTTGTTATCGATTTTATTAACGATTGGGAGCCTTCAACAGCGACTAAAACAATTGTTAGACAAATGAATTTAGATTTAGAAGAAGCGATTTAAAGGAGGTTGTGAGTGTGGATTGGTTAATAATCATTATCATCACTGTGGTGTTATCAGTTGGAACGTTGACTGTGAATAGAAGTTTCAGGAGGGATGAACGTGAGTAAAAAAGCATTAAGTATTTTATCACATTGTTGGATATTCATTATAGCAGTGACGTTAACGGTGACAGTTTTCGAGCCAAGTAATTGGTGGCTACTATTCTTATCAATGGCATTTTTGATTGTGTCAATGGGGATCGTTGAGACGCTAAAAGAAAAAGATCAGCGCAATGTACGATAAACTCAGAATTATTGACGGCGTTCGATATGAGCTGGTCAAGAGCAGACCTAATACATTTCTATTAGAACGCGAAGGAAAGCTTTACACGTGGCATAAAACTAATAGAGAACTGAATTGCGTGGGTTATGTCGAGGTTGGTAAGAGTAATCAAGGTTACGGGAAAGGGTGGAAGAAGTGAAAAGAACATCGAAAGAACTTCAGGAGTATTTTAAACGAGGTTGGTACAAAAAAGGAAATACATTTAGATTTTTACACGCTTTAAATGAGATGGGTTTCTTGATATATCAAACGAAAACTCAAGCCGTCAAAAATTCAAAGGAATTTACAGGAATTAGCCCAGAGTTCGACGATTGGTTCGATAAAGCTGAATATATCGGGCTTGAGTTGCTAGATGATGAAAGGAATGAAAGAGAGTGAGTTTGCAAGAAGATGTAGCAAGAAATTTAAGGGTGATGTTAGCTGAAAGGCAAATAAAGAAAACTGATTTAGCTGATTTATCAGGAATATCAAGGAATACATTAACCAGTTTAACTTCAGGTAAAACTAAAATGATTCAATTCGAAACTATCGAAAAAATATCAGAAGCGTTGAAAATTGAACCTTATGAACTTTTTAAACAAAAAAACTGACAAGCACGCACGCAAGTCAGCCGATTAACAAAAATAATTAACTTAAAAATAGCATGAAATAGGAGGGTTAGCAAGTGGCTAAAATTTATTGGTGTCCTGTAATAAAAGATAGATTAGTTCTAGATGACGAAGCCGTAACTTTGAATGGCTCTGATTTAGCGAGTTTGCTAGTTTTAGATATACACCACACTGGCGTTGTGTCGATTTATCAAGATAGCAATATTCAAATGATAAGAGATAAGTTCGAGTCAATCGGAGAAAGCGTTGAGGTTGGGAATATCGAGGAAACAATCGATATGATGTTGGATCTCTTAATTGAGTTGGAGGGTAAGAAATGACAGAAGAAAAAAATAACAAAAGTCTAATTAAGAAGTTAGCCGAAATTACAGAAGAGGTAAAAAGAATACCTAAAAACGGCTACAACGAATTTAACAAATATCATTACATGCTTGAAAGTGACATTAAAGAAGTCGTTCGAGCAGAAATGTCTAAAAGAAATGTTGTTTTGATTGGGAGTGAGCTAGAAAACATCACTACTCCTGTAAAAACGAGAAAAGGTAATACAGAATACCAAGTAAAGATAACTAAAAGAATGTCTGTGTACGATGGTGATTCAGGAGAGGTTATCGAATTTAACGCAACCGGCGTTGGCCAAGATTCGGGTGATAAGGCGCAGTACAAAGCTGAAACAGGCTTGATAAAGTATGCTCTGAATAATTTGTTTTTAATCCCTAGTGGTGACGATCCTGAAGCGAATGGTAAGAAGCTTCAACCTGAAAAGCCTGTGCTAGTAACAGAGTTGCAAGTAAATTCTTTGATGGCTGTCGTTTCTAACTTGATGGAAGTTGCAGGTAAAACGAAAGACGAGTGGCTTGTCGCTTTGAACAATAAGTTACACATAAATAAAGAAGTTAAAGATTTTGATTTGAAAGAATATGGCTTAGCGTTAAACGTTTTAAACAGCTGGCAACAACAATACGCTAATCAAAAACAAACTGAACAGAAAAGAGCGTGGGACTAATGAATGAATTAACATTACAAGAAATAAAATTTGACGCAAAGATACAAACGTCAATCGAATTAGAAAACGAATCTTTATTGAACGATTTAGTGACGAACGTTGAAAGTAAGTATACTGACTTAATTTATAGCGATGACAACGAAAAAGAAGCTAAAAAAGACAGAGCTGAGCTAAATAAAGTTGTTAAACAAATAGATGACGAGCGAAAAAAAGTAAAAAAGGAATACAATGAGCCGCTTAAGGCTTTTGAAGAAAAAATGAAAGGTTATTCCAACAGGATTAATCAAGTTATAGCGCCTATTGACGCTGGTATCAAAGAGTTGGAAGTAACACAACGAGCCGAACGCTTAGAGCAAGTTAAACAGTACATTTCAGAAGTAGCGCCTGCTTACGAAGTCGAATCTTCTGAAGTCATCATCGATGACAAATGGCTTAACAAGTCAATCAGCAAGATACAACGAGAACGATTGATAACTGATGCAATGACATTGATAAAAAAACAGAAGGATCATAAGAATAACGAAATCAACATAATCAAAGGTTACACAAGCGCTTTGAATATCGATGAAGAAGCCTGGTTGCTTCAGTTAGAGCAAGGTAAAACGTCTGTCGAGATTATGAAGTTAATCGACGAGTCTATTATCGCTAAAAAAGAACGTGAAGAGTACGAACGTAAAAAAGCAGAAGAAGCGGAAAGACGAAAAATAGCTTTAGCCGAAAAGGTCGCGCAAGAAGAAAAAGATCGAGCGGAATATCGAAAAGAACTAGACAGAATTAACGAGCAGGTTGAGTTTGTAGAAGCGCCGAAAGTTGAAGAATTTGTTAATTACGAAGAGTCTAACAAAGAAGAAACTCTTATTCTCAAATTTATGGCAACAGAAGAACAACTAAACCTTCTTAGCGATTTCATAGTAGCGAATAACATCAAAGCACAAAAAATGTAAAAGAAGTGATGTAAGTGGAATACATAGCAAATCTTTTAAAGCTAAATGGTAATTTTCTAGCTTTTCAAAGTTTAGAAGAGGTTAACGAAGAACGTCTTAAAACACTCTTTAGCGAGTTCGGAAACATTGAAGCGACAATCACATTTAAAGATAAAAGAAACTTGTCTAACAAGCAAAGAAGCTTGTACAGAGCTTTGTTAAACAATATCTATCAGTTTACAGGAGAAACGACAGACTTTTTGCACGAGTGGTTCAAAGAAGCGTACTACTTAGAAAAAGGTTCTAGAATTTCAACTTCAGATAGTTCTTCTAATTCTAAATCAGATATGAACGATCTAATAGATATTGTTTTAGATTTTATCTTTGAATGGAATGTCCCTTTTAAGAAAGGTTACGAATTATTGCCTAAAGAAGAAAATTTTTATTTATATCAATGCTGTAAACATCGTAAATGTTCTATTTGTGGCAAACACGCTGATATACATCACGAAGAAGGCCTTGTCGGAATGGGAAGCGACAGGACGAACTACAATCACACGAATAGTACATTTATAGCTTTGTGCAGAACACATCATACAGAGCGACACACGATGACCTGGCAAGAGTTCAACGAAAAATATTTAGTCAAGCCGATTAAATTAGATAGCGACACGTTAGTGAAACTTAGGTTAATGACAAAGAAACAAGCAGAGGAGATTAGCAATGGAACGAAACGACTGGATTGAAAAAGGCGAAAAAGTGACAACGTTGTTAACTTGTCCGTTTTGCGGATACACAGGCAAACGGGTTGTTCGCTGGGGGAACTCATACGTTAAGTGTCCTGCATGCAAAAACAAAGCGTTCAACAGATATGCAACAGGTACGCCTGGCGAAAAAGATAAAGATGGTTGTGCATTGCACTCGTACGAGCCTTTAAGACGCAAAAATAAAGCAATCGAATGCGAAGAGTTGTTTCTATAAAAAAGAAAAGGAAGATGACAAATGAGAACAGTAATTCAAGGGAAAGAGTTAACAATCACACTAAAAGCAGAAAGAGAATTAACGACACAAGAAATAGTCATGGCGCATCAGTTGGCAACAGGGAATTTTGAAGCGCTATTCGTTAACGATGATCAAGAACAAGACATTAAAGAAGCGACGGCGGAAGAACGAACAGAGGTTCAGAGTTTTAAAGGTGACACTTTTATAGAAAAGGGAACACCTGTTAAATCAGAGGTTAGATGTTGTTTTTGTGGCCATTGCTCAAAAGTAGATACGTTTTGGGGTTATTCATTCGTAAGATGTCCTGGTTGTAAAGAAATGTTATTCAATTCATGGGCTACCGATAACGTTGGTGAAGAAAACTCTTGGGGTTGTGTTTACGTAGCTGAAACACCTTTAAAGAAAAAAGGTGAAGAAAATTTATTCGAAGAAGCGTTTTTAGAAGGAGGTACAACTAATGATTAACAAAGTGATTTTAATCGGGAGATTAACAAGAGACGTAGATTTGAAATTTACGCAAACAGGCAAAGCTGTAGCTAGTTTTAATCTAGCGTCAAACAGAAGTTTTAAAAATCAACAAGGTGAAATTGAAGCTGATTTTGTTAATTGCGTCGTTTGGGATAAGAAAGCTGAAACGCTAGCTAATTACACCAAAAAAGGTTCTTTGCTGGGGGTATTAGGATCAATAAGAACTAGAAATTATGAAAATCAACAAGGTCAACGTGTTTACGTTACAGAAATTTTAGTTGATGAATATCAATTTTTAGATAGCAAAAACGATAATCAGCAAAGCAATCAAAGTAACAACTATCAACAACAAAACTCTCAAACACAACAAAGAAGTCAGTCGAACTACCAGCAACAACCGTTGGACGGCATGGGTCAGTTTGGCAACCCTTTTAACAATGGAAGTCAAATAGAAATTAAAGACGACGATTTGCCGTTTTGAGAAAGAGGTTGTTTAAATGAGTGAAAGAAAAACAAGGATATTTAGGTCATCTAACCAATCAAATTATTCAATTATAAACAACGAAGTTTTAAGGCGAGATGATTTGAGTTGGAAAGCAAAAGGGATAATGTGTTACATCTTAAGCTTACCTGACGACTGGGAGATTTATTTAGAGGAACTTCAAAAACACGCTACGGACGGACGGGACAGTTTTAGAAGCGGGTGGAACGAGCTGAAAGAAAAAGGTTATGTTAAACGCGAACCAGTTAAGATTAAAGGGAAAATAGTTGAATGGAGAACAGAAATAGTTGAAAGTCTTGATTTAACAACGTTTCCACCACATACGGAAAAACCACAAGTGGAAAAACCACAAGTGGAAAAACCATATATGGAAAACCCGAAGCTACTAAGTACTTATAATACTAAAGACTTATATATACAAAGTACTGATAACAATAATGGAGTTGTCGGGATAAAAGATTTTTTTCAGGCGAATGGTTTTGGTTCTTACACGAGGTACATGCAAGAAAGTATTTTTTATTGGATAGAGGATTTTAAAGAAAAGGGTTCTAGCCAAACGGAAGCTGAAGAACTTATTTTGGAATCACTAATGATTGCTGTAAAAAATAATGTAAGAAAATGGAAGTACGCTGAATCTATTTTGAAAAACTGGGAAAGTCGCGCGGTTACTAATTTGACATTAGCAGAACAAGATAGACCTTCTAGAGAAAAATCTAAAGACAATACAGGAGTTGTGTTCTGATGCAAAAGATTAGTTATGACTTAATGCAAGATCTAGAAGTTATGAAAAATAAATGCGACAAACATAATAAAAGCTTAGTCAAAGTAAGAACTAGAGTGCTGTGTGTCGATTGCGTGAAAGAAGCTAGAGAAGAAAAGGAGCGATTGATTGTATCTGATGCAGTCAATCGTGAGCATTTAAGGAGAACAGTTGAAACGTTGAGTAAAGACTCGATGTGTTCTGATAAATCAATTCTAAAAGCTGATTTCAGCAATTACGAAGTGAGTAACGAAGAAACGAACAAAGCGTTAATTAAGTCTAAAGAGCTTGCTGAAAGATACCTCGATGAAAATATGAGGTTTAACACGATTTTAACTGGCAATGCAGGAACAGGGAAAAGTCACCTAGCTATGTCGATGTTGAAATATGTTAATGATCACGACGATTTTAACGGCAGTTGCTTATTCATATCGACTAACGAGCTAATGCGTCGCATTAAAGATAGTTTCAACAACAGAGAAAGTCGATACACAGAAGCTAACATGATTAAGCTTTTAGGAGACGTTGATTTACTCGTATTAGACGATTTGGGGAGCGAAAGCACGTTCAGAAGTAAAACGACAAGTGAAGCGACTGAATACACGCAAAACGTTTTATTTGGGGTGTTAGAGCGACGTGACAGAACTATTATAACTACGAATTTATCAAGTAGTGAGTTAACCGAAATTTACAACTCAAAGATAGTCAGCAGACTCTACAGAGGTTTGAGTGTAAATGATGTCATTAAATTTACAGAAGCAACTAAAGACAAGCGGATAAAATTTGATTTTTAGAGGTGGGAATATGTGTAAAGAGTGTTACGACAAAAAAATAATCCATCAAACAAACGGTTTTACAGGAATTACAACTGTTAAACCTTGTAGCAAATGTAACGAAAACGGGAACGGTAGTTCTCTTAATTTGAAGGAGCTGGCGACGAAGTGGGAGCTGGACGAAAAGTTGATACAGTCACTATCTTAGATGACGACTACAAATTCATTTGGACTAAAGAAGAAGTAGAAGAAATAAAAATTTTGTGGGAAGAGGGTTACTTGCCTACACAAATAGCGACAGCAATGAAAGAGGGTGTAGAGGACGTATTTTTAGTTCTCACACACCTATTTTTCAAAGGGAAGATAGATTTCAGGAGGGAATGGACATGAGTTTACTAACGATCGAGTACAACATATTACTCAGATTGCTGAATGATCATTGTGAACCAATCGACTGCAATATTAAAAATTGCGCAACGTGTCAAAAGATTGAGCAATCTAGATTTTTATTGAACGGCAACGAGAGAAAGCAGTATCAGAAGAAGAACCCAAGATACACGTATACAGTAACAGAAGCAGCGACTCGTAAAAAATATACGTTCGATAACTTGCGCGAGTCATCGCATTTGATAGGCGTAGCTGAAAACACGGCTCTTGACTTACTTAGAAAGAAACGTGAATACAACGGGTATTTTATCAGCAGAGTTGATAAAAAGGAGGTTGCGAAGTAATGGCGATGAAATATAAATACAAGTTTACAGATAAAAAAGGGAACGTTCTTTATAAAGAGTCACAACAAGATGCAGCCTTTTTCTTGGGTATATCAGTACAAAGTTTTTACAACTGGCACAAAGAAAGTAACGAAATTAACGGTTATCACGTGGAAAAGTTAGATGAACCATTTGAGTTTGTTAAGCCTGAAATAGGAGCCGCGATAACGATTGACGGTGTTGAGTGCAAAGTCGTAGCTGTTGATTACGCGAATGTTTTCATTGTGGAGATCACACACGGGGATAGGCGCGCTGTTAGATACAACGATTTTTCATTTGTATCATCGCAAAGCAAGAATATGCGTAGAGATAACACGTATCGAAGACGAAATGCGAAAAGGAGTGGGGTTAAATGAGAGAGATTAAGTTTAGAGCGTGGGATAAATTAGATAAGGTTATGTATGATTGGGAACGCGTTCAGACTGAATTTACTATGGGATATTTTGATGACGAGGGTCTTGTGTTTCAACAATATACAGGACTTAAAGATAAAAACGGCGTTGAAATTTACGAGGGCGATATATTAGTTTACGACGCGCCGGAAAAACGCGGACATTTAATAATAACTCATATTGTTTATTTTAACGATGGTTGTTTTGATTGGGATAACGAATGTTTTACTTTATCTGAAAATAATTTGAATTATAACGACGGATACAAAGTCATCGGAAATATTTACGAAAATAAAGAACTTTTGGAGGAAAAATAATGAATTGGTTTAAAAATTTATTCAATACAGACGAAATAGCACAAGAGATTATTGAGAAGCCAACAAGTAATCAAGAAACGATATCAGCATTACAAACAGAAGTAAGCAGATTGCAAGCAGAATTGAATGCTAAGAGCGTTCATGCGAATGATGTGAGTAATAAGCTTGTCAAGACGAGAAACACGTTAGAAGAAACGAGAAAGGCTATTAGATACCAAGTGACTGAAAACAAAAGGCTTCAGAAAAACTATGACGAGCTGAAGAGTAAGAAATCTCAATCAACTTTAAGCAGCAAGAACAATCGCTTAAAAGAACAAATAGTAGTGTTAAGCGAAGCGTTAGCAGTAACTAAAGATAGTCGTGATCTAAATAAAAGTTTACGTGAAGCGTATGAGTTTATTGAAGACATGAGTAACAAGCAAGACTTGATGAAAAATTTAGGTCACAACTTCAAACGATATGTAGACGAGAATAACATCAATATAACGACGTTAGCGAAAGAGTTGGGCTTAGTCAGAGAAACGTTAAGACGCATCTATGAAAGCACGAGAGGGACGAGTGTGACGACATTTAAGCTGATTGAATATGATATGTGTAAGTATTTTAATTGTATACCTGTTGATTTAGTGAAAGGGAGAGTTGAGAAATGAGAATAGATGATGAGAACAAAGTGGTATGGTGCAATGAATGGTTAGTAAACAGGCTAGAAACGGCTAATTTTGTTAAAAAAACTTGTTTAGGCAAGATAAAAATTTTATCAGAATATACTCTAAGTGGGCATGTGCCTGAAACGGACAACGATGAAGAATGGGTAAGGGTTATAAAAGCTATATTTGAAGGCTACACATTCAAACTAGAACAACCTAAAAAATACTACTGGCGTAAGAAGAAGGAGCATTTGGCTTGGTTTGAAGAGCATGGGGATTCAGATGGAGTTAGTCATGTGTATTTAAATTTTCATAAAGTAAGAAAAGAACTATCTATGAATAGTCACAATGAAAGTACTGCGTATAAGACTAAATTAACCGAAGCCGAAGCACGCGACCTGCTGAAAGATGACTTTGATAAATTTGAGAAAGTTGAGTGTGAGTAGAATGAAATTTGTAGAAGAAAGATTGCGTAAACAAGCTAACAGATTAGCTAAAGAAGAACTTGCAGAAGAAATGGCGTTTATTTCAAGAAGTAATTTTTTAAGAACTTCTTTCGATAACCGTTCGCAAATATTTTATAACGATGAAAACTATAATCATAGAATGGGCAGTATATTTTTTTACAATGGTGACAGAGAAAGTGCTACAACTCATTTTAAGAGTTTGATAGATAAAAGGACTGAAGAAATTTATCAAGATTTAGCTGATGAATTACTCAAAAAAATAGGCAGCTTAGATTTTCTTTTTAAGGAGTGTGAGTGATATGTGTGAGTATTGTGAGGTAGTACCTGGTGGTAAACGTAAGAAACTATTCAAAAAGTCTCAAAAAATGGGCAGTAAGGGTACGTTGAAGAGTGAGGCAATTATTAAGAAAGTTAGGAATTCTAAGAAATACTCCATAGTGGTGTCATCATGGACAGGTACTTATGTCCGCCTTATGGGTAATATACCTTGCAACTATTGTCCAGTGTGTGGCAGAAGTCTAAAGGAACGTGACGAATGCAACTAGATTTATTCGAAACTATGAAAGATGTAGTAAGTATGACAATAGTGTATTTGAATGATGATCTAAGTGTTAAAACTAAGATTGTTGGAGTACATAAGAACATTGTCGTATCTCGTAAATATAGTTTTAGCGAAAAAGAGTTAGTTAACGTTTGTAAAAAAGCGAAAATCGTTGAACGCAGGCGCTACGGATATGACGTGATTTATCAAGATGATGAAGCGTTGAAAAGTGTTTTTGTAAGATTTATAAACTTTGCGACAAGTGAAGCTATGACAGTTTTTGAATACATACAATCTTACTTTGAGATAGCAGCAGATTTCGAAAGGAGTTATACAAAATGAGTAAAGAAGGAATTTGGATAGTGATTGATTTCGAGGGAAGTTTATCTTTTACAGGAAGTTACGAAGAAGCGAAAGAGATATACGACAATGAAGTTATGTTAACGACAAGCGATTTAATTGGCGACGACGCAGGTTTTACAGAGGGTGAACTAGGTATGAGAGTGATTTTAGCTAGAGTTGAAGAGGCGTTGAATTTCTTCTTTGAGGAAAACAGTGACGGAAAAACAACATGGAATTTTGATGATATAAAAGGAGTGTGAGTGATATGTGGGAACGGAACGTATTCGAAGAAGTTGATAAAGAAATTAAACAAATGGTACGAGAAGATAAATATATTCAAATTGAAATAAATGTTGAAGAAATGGCTAGATTTAAAAAAATAACCGAATTTGAAGCCGAAGAAATCGCTGAAAGTATCGTAGATAGATACTCAGATAATACTTTTATTAAGGAGCAATCAAATGAACTTAACAGATAAATACAAAGCTAAGTTAAAAGAGCTTGAAACAGATAGATTAGGATTGTTAGATAAGCATGATCACGCTGAAAGCATCAAAGATACACGTCAAGCGTTTGCCTATCGCAGATAAATAGACTGTTTAACGCAACAAATTATCATTGTTGATGAAGTGATTAAGGATTTAGAGGCTATTAATCATGAAGTTCAATATTAATGCTCTTATCGTTGCTAAAGAAGAGTTATCTAGTATAGCTGACAGTAAAAATGAGACAAGCCAGTTGAGATTTTTAGCTAGGAGATCAATAGAAAAAATAGATGAATTATTAAAGGAGATAGCAAAGCAATGAAATTTGAAAAAGTAACAGGATATGACTATGTTAATTTACCAGTAAGAAAAACGGAACATTCGGCAGGCTATGATATTGAGTCTGCTGAAACAGTAACATTAATGCCTTTCGAAACAACGTTGATTAAAACAGGTATCAAAGTTGAAATCGACGAAGGGAAGTTCTTGGCATTGTATATGCGATCATCAATCAGTTTGAAACGTAATCTAATCATGACTAATTCGGTGGGGATTATTGATAAAGATTACTACAATAACGAAGATAACGAAGGGCATATTCATTTCATGATTACTAACTTGAATAATGAACCTGTGACTGTTAAAAAAGGCAAGAGAATAGGTCAAGGTGTGTTACAGGACTTTTACAAGGCTGATGATGATAATGCGATAGGCGAGAGATTAGGTGGGTTTGGCAGCACGAATAAGGGAGAGGGGTATTAGATGTTAGGTAATGAATTTGTTATAAAAATAAATAATTGTTATTTTACAGGTTTTGAAGATAACAAAGTCACGTATATATTAGATAATCAACCTTATGCTTATGCAATAGCTATGCATTATGACACTAAGGAAGAAGCTAAAAAAGATGCTGATATATTTGGCGGTCAAGTTGTTAACGTAAGAGATTTAGAGTTATGAGAAAAAACTATCGTAGGCTGAGAGAGGGGTATTAGCGTGACTGTAAAAGAATTAATAGACGAGTTAAAGAAACAAAGGCAAGATTCTATTGTTTGCTACGGAGAAAGCAAGTTATTAGAAGTTACAGAAGTAAATCAAATTGATAATGGTGATTTGGTAGAAATTAGCTAGGAGGACTAACATGAAAATATATCACGTTAAAACACAAGAAGATTATGACTCTTTGATGATGGAGTTGGAGGGAAGAGGTTGCTTTTGGTACGGTAGTACAGAAAATACAACGCCTAGCGTTTGGGGAGAAAACAAGGAAAATACCTGTATTGTAGAAAACGGATGCATTACGTACTGCTCTTTAGCCTATTACGAAAAAAAATTCCCGAATATCCCCATCATAGAATACAAAGCGAAGAGTCCAGGAACTAAAATGCAAGAGGGTGTATCTAAATTGGTAAGAGCTATGAGCCAAGTTGATTCGGATTCATCGGTTGAACAAGTTGCAAATGATAACGCTAAAATATATCGCGATATTATCGAAGATCTAGAACAAACGTATCTAGCTAAAAATAAAGATTACGGCAATAGCTTTGAAGAGTCGCTGGATGAATTTGGCGAGATTGCAGGCATTGTTAGGATAGGTGACAAGTTTAACAGGATTAAGAGTTTATCAAAAACGGAAGAGATTAACGTTAAAGATGAAAGTAAGATTGATACGTTAATGGACATGGCTAATTACTGCGTTATGCAAGTTAAGTGGCTGATGAAGGAGGGATAGCGATGTTATACGCAATTGTAGACGAAGACTTAAAGATAGCTAGACATAAAGGGAAGCTAGGTGTATTCACTGATTTGAAGCAGTTGAATAAACATTCTTGGAGATACAAGCACCCAGATAAAAAGTATAAAGTGGCCGAATTAGAAATGGTACAATTTTTTGAACTGGAGAAAAAGGAGGACTAACATTTGTATATAGAGCAAGTAAAAGTAAGCAATAAATCCAAAGCAGTGGTAAGAGAACATCTTTCTAATTATCAAAACACGAAGCAAGAAATTAAAGATTTACGAGAAGCTTTGTTAGTTCCGTTTCAAGAAAGTGACGAAAATATTGGTGGCGGTAAGTCTAACTTAGCAAACGACGGGAGCGACAGGCTTATCAAGATGATGACAATGTCACACGAACAGATAAAATTTAGAGTGAAGATATTAAAAACGATTGATAGTGTCCTGGAACAATCAGATGATCAAACGCAAAAAATCATAGCGTTAAGATATTTCGGTGATGAAGAGTGGAGCTGGTCAAAAGTTGCTAATCATGATGATATTCACTATTCAGTAGACACCTGTAAACGCATAGAACGTAAGATTGTTGAACGAATCGCACTAATGATAGGTTTTTAGCGCACGAACGGGCGTAAAACGTGACACTTTCGAGGGGTCAAATCGTGTTATATTAGTATTATCAATAGTTTGATGACAGGCTAGCAACTCTTCAAAAGGTTGTTAGTCATTGCCTGAAAAGGCACAACCACACTCATTTACACCTCCTTAACTACATTTTATTGGCAGTCGCAGTAAGTTGGATAATATGGCGTTCAAGTCGTCGCTGCGACATTAGCGTAAGCTAAAAATAATTGATCTATTAGACAGGCACGTGAAGTGCTGTTTTTGTTACGAGTGCTTTGTCAACATTCGTAGTCATAACACAACGGGTGGCGTGTGGAAGCGTGCTAGGTTCACTGCTTAGCTTATGACATACAACACGACTCATTATTAAAGCTCGGAAAAGCTTATAAAAAAATGTTCTCTTTTTCTCTAGTCGTGTATGACGTACTAACTTAATTGTTAGTGCGTTTTTTTATTTTGAAAGGGTGGTGAGTGAGTTGAATCAGAGATTAAGAACTGACTACGGATATAATTTACATCTATTGCAGACCGTAGAATGTGATGAAGATTTTTTTCAGATGCCGATGATAAGAGCGATAGAAGGTTATCCTGAAGATTTAATCGGATTTAATTACGTTAATACTGCTAAAGATTTTTCTAAAGGTGTTCATTTTTACTTAGATGATTACCAATTTGAAAGAGTATGGAATAACCCTGAGAGATATTTAGAATCGTTGAGACGTTTTGACTTTGTGTGCACTCCTGATTTCAGTTTGTACTCTGATATGCCTAAGCCTTTACAAATATACAACACATATAGAAGTCGACTACTTGGTGCTTGGTGGCAATCAAAAGGGATTAATGTCATCCCTACACTTTCTTGGAGCGATGAAGACAGTTTTAGTTTTGCTTTTAACGGAATTGAACAAAACGGGATAGTCACAGTTAGCACTGTAGGTGTCGCTAAAAATAAAGAAGCGCGAAAGAAATGGTCTGAAGGTATGAACGAAATGATTAAGCAGGTCAGGCCTAAAACAGTGTTAGTGTATGGTTCGCCGATAGAATTCGACTTTGGAGAGGTAGAAGTTATTTATTATAAAAACGTTAACGTTGAAAGGATGAAAGGTATTGGGAGGTAGAGGTGCGTCTAGTGGTAGTAGTAAGTCGTTATCAACCGGCGACAAAACATTGGATAAAATAGTTAACGATTCCTTGAAACGTCATAAAAATGACGAGGTTAAGAATAAGTTGCAAGAGAACATCGCCAAGAGAGTTCTTAACGCTACTAGTAATGATCCCGTAGCGGAATATAAAGATAGAATGAGGCAGTTGTCAGAAAACAATGACAGAAACTTAAGAGAGATAGCTGATTTCAAAAAAGAAACTAAGAGGCTTGAAAAAAGCATAGCTCGAGAAGAGGCGCTGCTTAAGTCTTATTCCAAAGAAACAAGAGTTGTAACAGATGTAAGAGGTAATAAGTTAACTACAAATAGCGAAAGGTATGAAACGCAAGCAAGAAAAACGCAAATGTTGAATGAAAGTTATAGAAAGCACCTGCAAACGCACGGCGCTAAGAAGAAGGCTGTTGAGTCATTTAACAAGATGTTCAAAGAAGAAGCCGAATCAGGAGCCAGGAGAGCGATGTTGGCGAAGAATTATAAAAAGAAACGATAGTTAGGGGGATGGTGGAAAGTTGGAAACATACGGATTAAATCCAAAACAAATAGCGTTTGCTGATGAGTACATCATCAGTGGTAATGCAGAACAGTCAGCAATAAAAGCTGGATATAGCGAAAGGTACGCGAGAAGTTCAGCTCACAAATTAGTTGCAAAAGTGGGCATATCCAATTACATAGCTGACAGAATGGAAGAAATCAAGTCAACTAAGATAATGGATCAAGTGGAAGTCATGGAGCGTTTAACAGCTATTGCGAGAGGTGAGATTAAAACAGGCGTTTACAATTACACTGAAAAAGCTAACGGCAAGACAGCGACGTATGAAAAAGAATATGAAACCGTACCTAATACCGAAGAAGAAACGAAAGCTCTTGAACTAATTGGCAAGCGTTACGCTATGTGGACGGACAAGCTTCAAGCAGATGTTACAGAAACGCCTGTCTTTATTGATGATATAAGCGGTGGTAACGATGGATAAAAAGCTATCAGATTACCTCCCTACCGCTTTTCATAGTGTGTGGCGAGCGAGTCTTAATTCAGAAATACTTAACGTTGTGTGCAAAGGTGGTCGTGGTTCGGGCAAGTCGTCAGATATAGCGCATATCATTACACAGTTGCTTATGCGATACGCAGTGAATGCGGTCGGCATACGTAAAACAGATAATACTCTTGAACAATCATTGTACGAGCAAATGAAGTGGGCTATTAGCGAACAGGAAGTAAGTCATTTGTTTAAGTTTAACAAATCACCTTTGAGGATAACTTATATCCCTCGTGGTAATTACATGATTTTTAGAGGAGCACAGAACCCTGAACGTATCAAGTCGTTAAAAGATAGTATGTTTCCTTTTGCGATTGGCTGGATAGAAGAATTAGGAGAATTTAAAACAGAAGAAGAAGTAACGACTATCACCAACTCACTTTTACGTGGGGAATTGGCTGATGGTCTTTTTTATAAGTTCTTTTACAGTTATAACCCGCCTAAAAGAAAACAATCGTGGGTTAACAAGAAGTATGAAACATCATTTCAACCTAAAAATACGTTCGTACATCATTCAACGTATAAAGATAATCCTTATATTGCTAAAGAGTTCTTGAAAGAGGTAGAAGCCACTAGAGAGCGTAACCCTCGACGCGCTGAGTGGGAGTATGACGGGAAAGCAATCGGTTCGGGAGTTGTGCCGTTCGATAACCTTAAAGTGGCACCTGGGAGTATCACAGACGAAATGGTGGCTAACTTTGACAATATCCGAAACGGACTAGATTTTGGTTACGCTACGGATCCTTTAGCTTTTTGTAGATGGCATTACGACAAAAAGAAAAATTCTATCTATGCGATAGATGAGATGTATGAAGTTAAGATGAGCAATAGGGAGTTCGCTAAGAAAGCTACTGCTAAAGGTTATCAATCAGAACGCATAGCAAGTGATTCAGCAGAGCCTAAATCTATTGCAGAGTTAAAGCATGAACACGCTATGAAAAATGTGTACGGCGTTAAGAAAGGTCCTGACTCTGTCGAGTATGGAGAACAGTGGCTTGATGATTTGGACGCGATATACATTGACCCTAAAAGAACGCCGAAAATCGCGTGGGAGTTTGAGAATATAGACTATCAAACGGATAAAGACGGCAACCCTAAACCTCGGCTAGAGGATAAAGACAACCATTTAATTGACGC
>NZ_CM150475.1:2145000-2261471 GCF_056322705.1 Vagococcus sp. 211 | reverse complement strand
ATGGCGCAAGACAGAATCGAACTGCCGACACACGGAGCTTCAATCCGTTGCTCTACCAACTGAGCTACTGCGCCATACTAACGGTCCCGACGGGATTTGAACCCGCGATCTCCTGCGTGACAGGCAGGCATGTTAACCCCTACACCACGGAACCTAATTGCGGAGGCAGGATTTGAACCTACGACCTTCGGGTTATGAGCCCGACGAGCTACCTAACTGCTCCACTCCGCGATATTTTTAAAAGGAGGATAAGGGATTCGAACCCTTGCGTGCTTTTACACACCTGACGGTTTTCAAGACCGTTCCCTTCAGCCGGACTTGGGTAATCCTCCATGGCTATATATTCTGGTCAAAATGGACCTTGTAGGACTCGAACCTACGACCGCCCGGTTATGAGCCGGGAGCTCTAACCAACTGAGCTAAAGGTCCAAGTTCCAAAAAAAATAATCGCGGCGGAGGGAGTCGAACCCACGACCTCCCGGGTATGAACCGGACGCTCTAGCCAGCTGAGCTACACCGCGAAATTATAAATCGGGAAGACAGGATTCGAACCTGCGACCCCTTGGTCCCAAACCAAGTGCTCTACCAAGCTGAGCTACTTCCCGTACTACCTTTTATAACGCGCCCAAGAGGAGTCGAACCCCTAACCTTCTGATCCGTAGTCAGACACTCTATCCAATTGAGCTATGGGCGCTATATATTATGCCGAGGACCGGAATCGAACCGGTACGGAGATCACTCTCCGCAGGATTTTAAGTCCTGTGCGTCTGCCAGTTCCGCCACCCCGGCTGGAACTTAAAAGCGGAAGACGGGGTTCGAACCCGCGACCCCCACCTTGGCAAGGTGGTGTTCTACCACTGAACTACTTCCGCATATAAATGCCGGCTAAAGGAGTTGAACCCTCGACCCTCTGATTACAAATCAGATGCTCTACCAACTGAGCTAAGCCGGCAATTAAGTTTTTAAGTGCGGGTGAAGGGACTTGAACCCCCACGCCGTTAGGCGCTAGATCCTAAATCTAGTGCGTCTGCCAATTCCGCCACACCCGCATATAAAATGACCCGTACTGGGCTCGAACCAGTGACCCTCTGATTAAAAGTCAGATGCTCTACCAACTGAGCTAACGAGTCTAAATAAAGTGGAGGTTAACGGGATCGAACCGCTGACCCCCTGCTTGTAAGGCAGGTGCTCTCCCAGCTGAGCTAAACCTCCATTATATAAGTTATAAATAGCATGGCGTCGTCCTACTCTCACAAAGGGAAACCCTTCACTACCCTCGGCGCTAAGAAGCTTAACTTCTGTGTTCGACATGGTTACAGGTGTGTCCTTCTTGCCATCGACACCACACTTATTTTATAACTGAGTGATTATTCACTCAAAACTGGATTTGAAGTTATCTTTCAACATAATTGTCCACCGCTTAAATCTTGGTTAAGTCCTCGACCGATTAGTACTAGTCCGCTCCGTACATCACTGCACTTCCACTTCTAGCCTATCTACCTGATCATCTCTCAGGGGTCTTACTTTCTTAAAGAAATGGGAAATCTCATCTTGAGGGGGGCTTCACGCTTAGATGCTTTCAGCGTTTATCCCTTCCACACATAGCTACCCAGCAATGCCCTTGGCAGAACAACTGGTACACCAGAGGTGTGTCCATCCCGGTCCTCTCGTACTAAGGACAGCTCCTCTCAAATTTCCAACGCCCGCGACGGATAGGGACCGAACTGTCTCACGACGTTCTGAACCCAGCTCGCGTGCCGCTTTAATGGGCGAACAGCCCAACCCTTGGGACCGACTACAGCCCCAGGATGCGACGAGCCGACATCGAGGTGCCAAACCTCCCCGTCGATGTGAACTCTTGGGGGAGATAAGCCTGTTATCCCCAGGGTAGCTTTTATCCGTTGAGCGATGGCCCTTCCATGCGGAACCACCGGATCACTAAGCCCGACTTTCGTCCCTGCTCGAGTTGTAGCTCTCGCAGTCAAGCTCCCTTCTGCCTTTGCACTCTACGAATGATTTCCAACCATTCTGAGGGAACCTTTGGGCGCCTCCGTTACTCTTTAGGAGGCGACCGCCCCAGTCAAACTGTCCATCTGACACTGTCTCCCGCCACGATAAGTGGCGCGGGTTAGAATGGTCATAACACAAGGGTAGTATCCCACCATTGCCTCCTTCGAAACTAGCGTTCCGAGCTCTACGGCTCCTACCTATCCTGTACATGTGTCACAAACATTCAATATCAAACTACAGTAAAGCTCCATGGGGTCTTTCCGTCCTGTCGCGGGTAACCTGCATCTTCACAGGTACTAAAATTTCACCGAGTCTCTCGTTGAGACAGTGCCCAAATCGTTACGCCTTTCGTGCGGGTCGGAACTTACCCGACAAGGAATTTCGCTACCTTAGGACCGTTATAGTTACGGCCGCCGTTTACTGGGGCTTCAATTCTGAGCTTCGCTATTGCTAACCCATCCTCTTAACCTTCCAGCACCGGGCAGGCGTCAGCCCCTATACGTCATCTTTCGATTTTGCAGAGACCTGTGTTTTTGATAAACAGTCGCTTGGGCCTATTCACTGCGGCTAAACTTGCGTTTAGCACCCCTTCTCCCGAAGTTACGGGGTCATTTTGCCGAGTTCCTTAACGAGAGTTCTCTCGCTCACCTTAGGATTCTCTCCTCGACTACCTGTGTCGGTTTGCGGTACGGGCCGTTTAATTCTAACTAGAAGATTTTCTTGGCAGTGTGATATCAGGACTTCGGTACTATATTTCCCTACTCATCACAACTTGTCCTTAAAAGTAAAAGCATTTGACTCTTACTAAGACTTGTTGCTTGAACGCACATATCCAACAGTGCGATCCTTTAACCTCCTGCGTCCCTCCATTGTTCAAACAAATCAAACGGGTACAGGAATCTCAACCTGTTGTCCATCGCCTACGCCTGTCGGCCTCAGCTTAGGTCCCGACTAACCCTGGGAGGACGAGCCTTCCCCAGGAAACCTTAGTCATTCGGTGGACAGGATTCTCACCTGTCTTTCGCTACTCATACCGGCATTCTCACTTCTAAGCGCTCCACCAGTCCTCACGATCTGGCTTCAACGCCCTTAGAACGCTCTCCTACCATAGAACCTAATGGTTCTATCCACAGCTTCGGTAATATGTTTAGCCCCGGTACATTTTCGGCGCAAGGGCACTCGACTAGTGAGCTATTACGCACTCTTTAAATGGTGGCTGCTTCTGAGCCAACATCCTAGTTGTTTGTGCACCCTCACATCCTTTTCCACTTAACATATATTTTGGGACCTTAGCTGGTGGTCTGGGCTGTTTCCCTTTCGACAATGGATCTTATCACTCACTGTCTGACTCCCGGATATAAATGAATGGCATTCGGAGTTTATCTGAATTCGGTAACCCTAGATGGGCCCCTAGTCCAAACAGTGCTCTACCTCCATCATTCTTAATTCCGAGGCTAGCCCTAAAGCTATTTCGGAGAGAACCAGCTATCTCCAAGTTCGTTTGGAATTTCTCCGCTACCCACACCTCATCCCCGCACTTTTCAACGTACGTGGGTTCGGTCCTCCAGTGTGTTTTACCACACCTTCAACCTGGACATGGGTAGGTCACATGGTTTCGGGTCTACGACTACATACTAATTCGCCCTATTCAGACTCGCTTTCGCTACGGCTCCGCTTCTTCAGCTTAACCTCGCATGCAATCGTAACTCGCCGGTTCATTCTGCAAAAGGCACGCCATCACCCATTAACGGGCTTTGACTTCTTGTAGGCACACGGTTTCAGGTTCTATTTCACTCCCCTTCCGGGGTGCTTTTCACCTTTCCCTCACGGTACTGGTTCACTATCGGTCACTAGAGAGTATTTAGCCTTGGGAGATGGTCCTCCCGGATTCCGACGGAATTTCTCGTGTTCCGCCGTACTCAGGATACTCATAGGTGTGTTGTCAATTTCGTCTACAGGGCTTTTACCCTCTTCGGCTGACCTTTCCAGGTCGATTCGACTATTCACAACAGCTACCACAGCTGAGTCCTACAACCCCAACAAGCAAGCTTGTTGGTTTGGGCTGTTTCCGTTTCGCTCGCCGCTACTAAGGAAATCGATTTTTCTTTCTCTTCCTGCAGGTACTTAGATGTTTCAGTTCTCTGCGTCTACCTCTAACAAGCTATGTATTCACTTGAAAGTAACATCCTATTAAAGATGCTGGGTTCCCCCATTCGGAAATCTCTGGATCATAGCTTACTTACAGCTCCCCAAAGCATATCGGTGTTAGTCCCGTCCTTCATCGGCTTCTAGTGCCAAGGCATCCACCGTGCGCCCTTATTCACTTAACCTTTTCTAACCTACGGTTAGATTGTATTACTAATTTTTATCAATAGTTAGATAGCGATATCTAATCTATCGACACATTTCACAGTAGTTTTTAAAAAACAACTGTTCAACGCGGTGTTCTCGGTTTATGTTGATGTCTAACTTCAACTATCCAGTTTTCAATGAACAAATCGTTTGAGAGTAGACCTCTCAAAACTGAACAAAGTAAGTAACGGCCAATGTGTTTCCGTAATATTCCTTAGAAAGGAGGTGATCCAGCCGCACCTTCCGATACGGCTACCTTGTTACGACTTCACCCCAATCATCTATCCCACCTTAGGCGGCTGGCTCCCGAAGGTTACCTCACCGACTTTGGGTGTTACAAACTCTCGTGGTGTGACGGGCGGTGTGTACAAGGCCCGGGAACGTATTCACCGTGGCATGCTGATCCACGATTACTAGCGATTCCGGCTTCATGTAGGCGAGTTGCAGCCTACAATCCGAACTGAGAACAGCTTTAAGAGATTAGCTAAACCTCGCGGTCTCGCAACTCATTGTACTGTCCATTGTAGCACGTGTGTAGCCCAGGTCATAAGGGGCATGATGATTTGACGTCATCCCCACCTTCCTCCGGTTTATCACCGGCAGTCTCGCTAGAGTGCCCAACTAAATGATGGCAACTAACAATAAGGGTTGCGCTCGTTGCGGGACTTAACCCAACATCTCACGACACGAGCTGACGACAACCATGCACCACCTGTCACTTTGTCCCCGAAGGGAAAGCTCTATCTCTAGAGTGGTCAAAGGATGTCAAGACCTGGTAAGGTTCTTCGCGTTGCTTCGAATTAAACCACATGCTCCACCGCTTGTGCGGGCCCCCGTCAATTCCTTTGAGTTTCAACCTTGCGGTCGTACTCCCCAGGCGGAGTGCTTAATGCGTTAACTGCAGCACTGAAGGGCGGAAACCCTCCAACACTTAGCACTCATCGTTTACGGCGTGGACTACCAGGGTATCTAATCCTGTTTGCTCCCCACGCTTTCGAGCCTCAGCGTCAGTTACAGACCAGAGAGTCGCCTTCGCCACTGGTGTTCCTCCATATATCTACGCATTTCACCGCTACACATGGAATTCCACTCTCCTCTTCTGCACTCAAGTCTCCCAGTTTCCAATGACCTTCCTCGGTTGAGCCGAGGGCTTTCACATCAGACTTAAAAGACCGCCTGCGCTCGCTTTACGCCCAATAAATCCGGACAACGCTTGCCACCTACGTATTACCGCGGCTGCTGGCACGTAGTTAGCCGTGGCTTTCTGGTTAGATACCGTCAAGGTGGGAACAGTTACTCTCCCACTTGTTCTTCTCTAACAACAGAGTTTTACGATCCGAAAACCTTCTTCACTCACGCGGCGTTGCTCGGTCAGACTTTCGTCCATTGCCGAAGATTCCCTACTGCTGCCTCCCGTAGGAGTCTGGGCCGTGTCTCAGTCCCAGTGTGGCCGATCACCCTCTCAGGTCGGCTATGCATCACGGTCTTGGTAGGCCATTACCCCACCAACTAACTAATGCAGCGCGGGCCCATCCATCAGTGACACCGAAGCGTCTTTTATCATCTTCTCATGCGAGAAAACGAATTATGCGGTATTAGCACCTGTTTCCAAGTGTTATCCCCCTCTGATGGGCAGGTTGCCCACGTGTTACTCACCCGTCCGCCACTCAACTATCTTCGGTGGAGCAAGCTCCGGTGAAAATAGTTGCGTTCGACTTGCATGTATTAGGCACGCCGCCAGCGTTCGTCCTGAGCCAGGATCAAACTCTCAATAAAAGTTATGATAACATCCGAAGATGTTTAGCTCATTTTAAAACTTGCTAGCGATATTTCTTCACTATAATAATTCTGGTTATTTTTACTTTCGTAAAAACACCTACACATTTGGTTCGTCTTACTTTGTTCAGTTTTCAAAGGTCTAAATCAAGTCGCCTTAGCAACTTTTATATCTTATCAAGTATTTAACGTTTTGTCAACTACTTTTTAAAAATATTTTTTATTGTTGTGTTTCTCGTTGTTTTATCAACTAGGAAATAATAACATGTTTACTATTAAAGTGTCAACACTTTTTTTCAAATGTTTTTTCCTTGTTGTTTTATGTCCTAAATCAGCGACTCACTTAATATACTACTTTTTTAAAAAAATGTAAACATCTTTTTAAAATAATTTTTTCTTTGCTTTTATTTGTTACAATGTAATAAGATAACAAGAAAAATTTTATGGGGGTTTCAATATGAAGATTATAGTAGTAGATGACGACAAAGAGATTGTTGAGTTATTAAGTATTTACATCCAAAACGAAGGGTATGACGTCGTTAAAGCTTACGACGGGAAAGAAGCTTTGAGTAAAGTAGCTACTATACCAGATATTGATTTAATGATTCTAGATATTATGATGCCTAAGATGGATGGTATGGAAGTCGTTAAAGAGTTACGAAAAGAATCCCAGATACCCATTATCATGCTAACAGCTAAAACGACAGACATGGATAAAATTAAAGGTCTGATTGCCGGGGCTGATGATTACGTGACAAAACCCTTTAATCCTTTAGAGATTATGGCTCGTGTCAAATCCTTATTACGTCGAACGAATATGCAAGTCAAAGAGGAAGCGCCAGAATATTTAGAAGTGGGACCCTTAATTATTAAAAAAGATTCCCATGAAGTAGAAACAGATGAAGGACGCAGTATCCAATTAACTGCGCTAGAGTTTGGTATTCTTTACTTACTAGCAAGTCACCCTAATCGCGTCTTCAGCGCTGATGAAATTTTTGAACGGGTGTGGCAACAAGAAAGCCTTATCTCTGCTAAAACCGTTATGGTTCATGTCAGTCACCTTCGCGATAAAATTGAAGAAGCAACGGGTGGCGAAAAAGTGATCCAAACCGTTTGGGGCGTTGGTTACAAGATTGAAGGGTAAGCAATGAAAAAACAAACAAAAATTAAACTCAGTTCTAAAGAAAAAAGTGAGCTACTAATAGAAGGAATCATCACTGTCATCCTTTTAATCCTATTAAACTTAGCTCTTTACATGATTATTGTCCAAATCATTGATTCCAATCGCTCCATTGATGATTTTTTAATGAACATCAAGTTTTCTATTTACGATACCTTCTATAGTCCAAACGTCTTTCTTTGGAAAGTACCGATTATTGTTTTAATGGTGCTTTCTGATGCAGCCATTTTATTTTGGCGTCTGATTCGTCGGTATCGCCAAATGCAACAACGCCATATTATTAGTGAACTCCACTATATTTCAAACGGACACTACGATCACCGAATTCCTTTTGATTTAAGTGGTGATCTGGGCAAACTAATTAAAAGTATTAATGCTCTTGTTGATAGTACTGTTGAAGCCATTGAAGAAGAAAGATTCATCGAGCAATCAAAAGATGAGTTAATTACAAACGTTAGTCATGATATCCGGACTCCCCTTACTTCTATCATCGGCTACTTAGGATTAATAGAGGAAGGGAATTACAACAGTGAAGAGGATTTACTTAAATATACCCACACGGCTTATTTAAAAGCGAAACAAATGAAACTATTGGTTGATGATTTATTCGAATACACTAAAGTACGTCAGTCCAATACCCCTCTTAACGTGATGACTTTTGATATGCAACAACTGATTGGTCAGATCGTGATTGAGTATGAATTGGAATCCACAGAAAATGACGTTTCCATTGAATTTGAACCTCAACAGGATAGCATGATGATGGAAGGCGATACGGAAAAATTAGTCCGTGTGTTTGATAACCTTCTATCTAATGCCTTAAAATATGGTATAGGCGGGTCCCATATTGTCATTCAGTCAGAGCAAATTGGTTCCGAAGCCATTATTACCGTAAAAAACGATGGTCAACCCATTCCGCAAGAAGCATTAGATCAATTATTTGATCGTTTTTACCGTGTAGAAGAATCTCGTTCTCAACAAACAGGCGGAACAGGTCTTGGTTTAGCCATTGCCCAAAGTATTATTACCTTACATGGTGGCTATATCTACGCCACTTCCGAAGAGGGTTGGACGTCATTTATTATTCACTTACCATTAAAAGTAACGGTCATTCCCTAAAATTATCCTCATTAAAAGAACTATTTGATTGTAATAGTTCTTTTTTTTTGTTAAATTCAATCCTAGTCACAACATTTATAAGGAGTACGATATGAAACAACGAGACAATACGATACTTAATTTACTCATTGTCCTATCTCTCATGATAGGCTACTTACTATTACCAATCACCGCTTTTGCAGAAGAAGCAAAAGAAACTTTCTCAGTTAATGCCTCAGCAGCAATTGCTGTTGACATGGACTCTGGCAAGATACTATACAATCATAACGCAGAAGAATCTCTAGGAATTGCGTCTATGACCAAAATCATCTCTGCCTATGTCATTTACCATGAAGTAGACCAAGGGCATTTAACATGGGATGACACCGTCACTATTGATAAAGATTTAGATAAATCTAGTAAAAACCCTGATTTGTCTAACGTGCCTCTCAATAGTAAATTAACTTACACTGTCAAAGACTTATTAGAAGCTTCCCTTATTAGCTCTGCCAATGCAGCAACGAGCGCTTTAGCCAGACACATTAGTGGAACAGAACCTGAATTTGTTGATTTAATGAGACAGCAATTACTGGACTGGGACATTAACGATGCCTATATCATCTCTGCTTCTGGCTTAGGAACAGAAGATATGGTCGGTCCTACCTATCCAAAATCAAAAAAAGAGGATGAAAACATGATGTCCGCAAGAAGCATGGCCATTGTGGCGTATCACGTCTTAACCGACTATCAGGAAATACTAGACATAGCACAAACGCCATCTCGTACTTTTTTCCCAGAGACAAAGCATGAATATACTTTTTGGAATTCAAATGAGATGTTACCTGGCTTTGACTATGCTTATGAGGGAGTAGATGGACTAAAAACAGGAACTACTCCCCTTGCTGGTAATTGTTTTGTCGGGACAGCTGTTCAAAATGACCAGAGAATCATCACCGTTCTTATGAATGTGGATGAAGAGATCAACCGTTTTTACGAAACAGGACGACTAATGGATTATGCTTTTAATCAGTGGACCTACCAAAAAGTAGCCAGTAAAGGAGAGGCGTCCATCACCCCAACCTTAAGCACTCTACGTGGGGTACAACATGAGGCAGACATCGTTCTTGAAGAAGACTTGTTTGTTTGGTTAGAAAAAGACAACGCTAAAATTAAACGCTTCTTTGAAGAAGACAAACGACGTGTCAACTCACGAAAAGAAGTCGTCGCTCCTAAAAAAGCGGGCTATGTGGTGGGGGCTGAGCATGTGTTTAATAAAAATGATACCTTAGGTTACCTTTTAAAAGAACAAGAAACAGTCTCAACCTCTAACGTCGTTCTCAAGTCTCCTTTAGAAAAAAACACCTATTTAGCTAACCTTTGGCGTCAACTGTTTCCAAAAAAGAAATAAGGCTTACCTTGTTTCTTTTTTTTTCGCTCCCAAATGTGCTAAAATAACCTATCTTGATATGAATGATAGGAGAAGTGATAACAGTGGCCTATTCTAGAATGGACTATGACAAACTCAAAATAAAATTAAAAAAACAACAACGACAAAAACGGCGATTAGGACTATTAAGCCTTATGATGATTCTCTTACTTATTGGACTCAGCGGTTTTTGGTACCCTCTACTAGCAGAGTACTTACCATCAACTCCTAATACCAAAGAAAAAGACACATTAGTTACTAGCGAGACGACCACAGAAACAACTACAGAGACAGAGTCTGAACCAACACAGGCAGCTTTTTCTCCCAGGGTCCCTATGACAAAGCCAGCACAAGTACCCGCCCTCTTCTCATCCCTCACTAAGAGCCTAGAAACGCTTATCAGTGAACAGGAAGTATCAGGGTCCATTTTGGCGGTCAAAAACAACCAAGTGATTCTTTATGATAATTATGGAGCCGCAGCTCAGGTTTCCAAAGATCCAACAACCAGTACTTACATGCTAGCTTCTATGCAGAAATCTATCACTGCTCTACTAGTCATGAAACAAATAGAGGCGGGTCACTTAACCCTTAAAACAACCCTAGATAATTTTTATCCAGCCATCCCTAACAGTGAGAACATTACCATCGACCAATTACTGTCCATGACATCTGGCCTTTATTTAGATGACAAATTAAAAGACACTACCTCGACAAAAATGAGCTTAGACTATATGGAGCAACACGTGGTTTATCGTCCTATGGTAGCTTGGAGATACTCAGATGTGAACTACACCTTACTAGCTAGTATTATTGAAAAAGTATCCGATGCTTCTTATGAAGAAAACTTTAATACTGCTATCAAAGAACCCCTTCATTTACAAGAAACAGGGTTCTACACAGATGATACTGCTTATGACCATATGATACTTAGCCAACAATACAAAGACGGGAAATTACAAGAACCTAAAAAAATCAAAGAAGCCGCATTAATTAACGAATTTGGCACTGGTAATATGTACACATCTGTAGGTGATTATTTAATCATCTTCCAAAGCTTACTGGATGGACATATTCTATCCCCTACTAGTCTGCATGCTTTGTTTACAAGAGAACCTGAACCTTATAATTATCTGTACAAAGCTGGCCTCTACGAAACAGACTCAGGTTACCGAGCCCACGGTGTTTTTAGAGGCTACGAACCAACTATGCAACTATCAGCAGATGGTAGTGATGCAGTCATTTTCTTTAGCAATATTTACACCGAAGATGAACGCAACATGACACTTGTTAGCACCATGTATAATACCTTACACGCATACATGGTGACCAAACCGTAACGAAACAACAAAGGAGAAATAGTCACAATGTTAGAAACCATTCAACAGCTTGCAAAAAAAGAACCAAAAAACCCACAAGAGATGGGGTTAAAATTATGTGAAGAAGCCGGAGAAGTTGCCCAAGCTATTCTTAGCTATACCCAAACTAGTGGGAATCAATACAAACAACTTTCCAGTGAAGACGTCAAAGAAGAATGCATCGACACCATGCTCGTAGCAGCCTCTCTTTATTTTAAAATGCCAGGTAGCTCTAAAGAAGAGTTAATGACTATTTTAGAAACGAAGATGGGAAAATGGGAACGCTACATGGAGAAATAATTGACAATTTTTTTAAAACTCGCTATACTTATCCATAATATTTAAAGTTTGAAAGACTAGTACTTAATTAGGTTTTTTTCCAGGGAGTTGCCGGGTAGTGCGAGGCAATAAAAATCACTAAGGAATCCACTTTCTCATAACTACACAACGACCCCCAGTAAACTGGCCTAAGTTGTGTCGGGTTCAACTCGTTAACATTGACCAATGAAGATACAATTTTTTGTATAAACATGGGTGGCACCGCGAAGATTTCAACCTCTCGCCCCAGTAGTTAATTTTTTAACTGCTGAGGTGGGAGGTTTTTTTATGATGATAAAGGAGGAAATAATATGTTAGATATTAAATTTATTCGACAAAATGCAGCAGACGTTAGAGAAAAATTAATGACACGAGGCGTCAAACCAGAGGTACTTGATGAGTTTATTACATTAGATGAACAACGTCGTGATCACTTGGTAAAAGTTGAAACGTTGAAAAAACAACGCAACGAGGTCTCTCAAGACATCGCTCAATTAAAACGCAACAAAGAAAATGCAGATGATAAAATCAAAGAGATGCAAGAAGTTGGGGAAACCATCAAAACCCTAGACACGCGTATCAATGAGATTGATGAACAATTACAACACATCTCACATACCTTACCAAACTTACCTCATCAGGATGTTCCTGTAGGGGCTGATGAAGAAGATAACGTTGAGGTTCGTCGTTGGGAAACGCCTCGTACCTTTGACTTTGAAGCAAAACCTCACTGGGAAATTGCTGAAGCTTTAGATATTTTAGATTTTGAACGTGGGGCAAAAGTTTCTGGTAGCCGTTTCTTATTCTATAAGGGCGCTGGGGCTCGTTTAGAGCGTGCTATTTATAACTTAATGTTAGATACTCATGTGGATGAACATGGTTACACAGAGATGATTCCTCCTTACATTGTTAACGATCAATCAATGTTTGGTACCGGACAATTCCCTAAATTTAAAGAAGATGTGTTCCAACTAGAAGACTCTAACCTAACCCTTATTCCAACAGCTGAAGTGCCTTTAACTAACTACTACCGTGACGAAATACTAAAAGAAGAAGAACTGCCTGTTTACTTTACTGCTCTAAGTCCATCATTCCGTTCTGAAGCAGGAAGTGCGGGTCGTGATACTCGTGGTCTTATCCGCTTGCATCAATTTAACAAAGTTGAAATGGTGAAACTAAGTAAACCTGAACATTCTTACGATGAGTTAGAAAAAATGACAAACAACGCTGAACATATCTTACAAAAATTAAACTTACCTTACCGTGTGATTACACTATGTACGGGAGATATGGGATTCTCTGCTGCTAAAACATATGACATTGAAGTATGGATTCCAGCACAAGACACATACCGTGAAATCAGCTCTTGCTCAAACTGTGAAGACTTCCAAGCGAGACGTGCTAAAATCCGTTTCCGTAACGAAGAAGGCAAAGTAGAAAACGTTCATACCTTGAACGGCTCTGGTTTAGCTGTTGGTCGTACTGTTGCCGCTATTTTAGAAAATTATCAAAATGCAGATGGTAGTGTTACAGTCCCTGAAGCTCTTGTTCCTTACATGGGTGGGATGACAACAATTACTAAAGCATAACAACAAAAAAGAGATAACCCATTGGGTTACCTCTTTTTTTGTTGTTTTATGATTCAATAGAATAGTTAGGTGCTTCTTTTGTAATTTGAACGTCATGAGGGTGAGATTCTTTTAATCCTGCCCCACTCATTTGGATAAATTGGGCGTTATCGCGTAACTCTTTTAAGTTACCTGCTCCAACATAACCCATACCAGAACGTAATCCACCAAGCATTTGGAAGATAATATCTTGAACGCTTCCTTTATAAGCTACACGGCCTTCAATTCCTTCTGGTACTAATTTGTTCGCTTCATTCACTGAGCTTTGGAAGTAACGATCGCTTGACCCTTTTTCCATTGCACCAAGAGAACCCATACCACGGTATGTTTTAAATCGACGGCCTTGATAAATCTCGAATTCACCTGGTGATTCATCTGTTCCTGCTAGCATAGAGCCAAGCATTACTACATGGCCTCCAGCAGCTAACGCTTTAACGATGTCTCCAGAATATTTAATGCCACCATCGGCAATGATTGTCTTACCATATTCACGAGCCACGCTTGCTGCATCATAGATGGCTGTTAGTTGAGGAACCCCAACACCGGCAACCACACGTGTGGTACAAATTGAACCAGGTCCAATACCAACTTTGACAACATCTACACCCACATCATAAAGGTCACGTGTTGCTTCAGCAGTTGCTACGTTACCGGCAATTAATGTCACGTTAGGGAACGTCTCACGGATTTCTTTGATTTTACGAATCACTCCAGCACTATGGCCATGAGCAGTATCAATAATTAAAGCATCAACACCGGCTTCAATTAAAGCCCCCGCACGGTCAAACGTGTCACTTGTTACGCCTACTGCTGCTGCAACAAGTAAACGACCATGTTCATCTTTAGCAGCATTTGGGAATTCAATCACTTTTTCAATGTCTTTAATCGTAATCAAGCCACTTAAACGACCGGTTTCATCAACGATTGGTAATTTTTCAATTTTATGTTGTTGTAAAATATTTTCAGCATCTTTTAAAGACGTTCCAACTGGTGCTGTGACCAAGTTATCTTTGGTCATCACTTCTTTAATAAATAATTGCATGTCTGTGACAAAACGTAAGTCACGGTTGGTTAAAATACCAACTAGTTTTCTATTTTCTAATGTTTCAACAATCGGTACGCCACTGATACGGTATTTCGCCATTAATGCTTCAGCATCTGCCACTCGGTGGTCAGGTGTTAAGAAAAATGGATCAATAATAACGCCACTCTCAGAACGTTTTACTTTTTTCACTTCATCTCTTTGTTGTTCAATGCTCATGTTTTTATGAATGACACCAAGGCCACCTTGACGTGCCATAGCAATCGCCATTTTACTGTCTGTGACAGTATCCATACTCGCACTCATCATAGGGATGTTTAGTTTTAAGTTTGGTGCCAGCTCAATCGATAGATCCACATCATGTGGTAACACATGGCTTTCTGCTGGTATTAATAGAACATCATCAAATGTGTACCCTTTTTTTTGAAATTTCGTTTCCCAATTTGACATTAAAAAATAGCACTCCCTTATTTTATTTTTACTTAACAACTTATCAAATAAATCACGATTCGTCAATCATTGTGTAACAAATAAAGGTAAATCTAACCATATTCTATGATTAGATTTACCTTGTTTTAACGTCTCATGAACATAGTCCCTCTTAGACCATGATTTTTTTGTAGCCAGCGGCGTAGGAAGTAAGTTCCTCCACCTAGGGCAATTGCGATAAATGGGCTCACTTTTGGGTTCACTACTTCTGGAATAAACGCAGCAAATGCAAAGATTAAGAACCATGGAATAAAGCAAAGTGCCATAATCCATCCTGTTTTTAGTAAACCAGGACGTTTGCTCACGTCTGCTCCTGGTAAGTCATAAATATAAATGTAGCGGTAGATCAGATAGAATGAGAAGCCTCCTGATAGCGCGCCAACAATAATACTCATAATTCCTTGCGTTGTTGTTGCTTGATTCGTTAATAAAGCAAGCAACCCTGTAATAGCCGATAGGAAGATAAGAAGTAATAAACTGTTATCTAACCACACGCGCCAAAAAGTTAATTCTGGTTCTGGTTCTGGCGCATTGACAATCGCAAATGCGGCTTCTGTTGGTGTGCCGTATAATTGTTTCGCCGTCGCTCCTGTTTTTTGTCCCGCCACAAGCTCTGTTAACATACTATGTAGGGCTGTTACTTTTTTAGCTTCGTCAATGGTTGCCTCTGCTAATAATTTTTTCACATCAAAAATAAATTGATCGTTTTTCTTGGTTAATTCTTTTTCTAATTGTCGACTTTCAGCGACTTTTTGTTGTAATTCTTCTACTGTTTGCTCTTCAGCCATAATGGACAACCTCTTTCTCTAGACGTTAAAACGGAATAGCATAACGTCTCCATCTGCTACCACGTATTCTTTACCTTCTAAACGGACACGACCTGCTTCTTTTGCTGCTGCCATGTTACCATGCTCTTTTAAGTCGTCGTAAGACACTGTTTCTGCACGGATAAAACCTTTTTCAAAGTCCGTATGAATCACACCCGCACATTGAGGAGCTTTCATGCCATTTTTAAAGGTCCAAGCACGTACTTCTTGTACACCTGCTGTAAAGTAAGTCGCAAACCCTAATAAGTGGTAGGCTGCACGAATTAATTTATCTAAACCTGACTCTTCAATACCTAAAGCTTCTAAGAATTCCACTTTATCTTCATCGTCTAATTCTGCGATTTCTTCTTCAGCACGAGCACAAATCGTAATAACTTCTGCATTTTCACTTGTTGCGAAAGCTTTCACTTGTTGAACGTACTCATTACCATCTTCATCTGCCACTTCGTCTTCGGCAACGTTTGCCACATAAAGCACAGGTTTAGTTGTTAATAAGAATAAGCCTTTAACAATAGGTAGCTCCTCATCTGAGAAGTCAATCGTTCTAGCTGATTTCCCTTCTTCTAATACGGGTTTAATTTTTTCTAAGACAGCTAATTCTGCCACAGCTTCTTTGTCTTTTGTTTTAGCAATTTTTGCCACACGAGTTAGACGTTTGTCTACAGACTCAAGGTCAGCAAAAATTAATTCTAAGTTGATAATTTCGATATCTTCTAATGGGTTTACTCGCCCTTCAACATGGGTAATGTTCTCATCATCAAAACAACGAACCACATGACAGATGGCATCTACTTGGCGAATGTTACTTAGGAATTTATTTCCTAACCCTTCACCTTTACTTGCACCCTTTACAATTCCTGCGATATCTGTAAATTCAAACGTTGCTGGGACTGTTTTTTTCGGTTGAACCAATTTAGTTAATTCTGTTAGACGAACGTCTGGTACTTCTACCATCCCAACGTTTGGATCGATGGTTGCGAAAGGATAGTTAGCTGCTTCCACTCCTGCTTTTGTAATAGCATTAAATAATGTTGATTTTCCTACGTTTGGTAAGCCCACAATTCCGGCTGTTAATGACATATATTTCTCACTCTTTCTTTGATCTTTTAGTTAATTACTGTTCCTTTTTTTCGACTACTTTTTTCATTTTCTTATCAAACTCTCGACGAGGAAGCATCACAATATGTTGGCAATTCACACATTTTATTTTGATATCCATTCCCATACGAACGATTTCCCATCGATTGGTCTGACAGGCGTGTGGTTTTTTCATTTCAACAATATCGCCTAAATCATACATTTTGCTCTCACTCTTTTCTTATCTTTTGAAGGTTGTTTAACACAATGAATACACGCTATATCTTAACATAATTCCCTCTTTGGGTCTTCTTTTTTATAAGAAGTCTGCAAAGGGCTTTCTCTTATTCATCATCTAGTTGAATTTCTAGAATATCTAATATACGGGTTAAATCTTTTTCAGATAAATAATCAATCTCGATTTTTCCTTTACCGGCCTTTTCTTTGATGACAACCGCCGTTCCTAGCTTGTTTCTTAATGAATCTTCACTTGCTGTGATATAATACGGTTTTTTCACTGCTTCTTTCTTTCCCCGGTCCTTGCTCTTAGGTAGAGACGTTTCGTTCATCTCTGTTACAATCTGCTCTAATTGTCTCACCGTTAGGCTTTCCTTTAATGCACGGTTAGCCAGAACGATAATGTCTTTACTGTCTTTTAAGCCCAACAAGGTCCTTGCTTGTCCCATAGATAAGGATTCTTTTTGAACCAAATCTTTGACCACTTTAGGTAAGGTTAACAAGCGCAAGTAATTCGCAATATAAGGACGGCTTTTGCCCAGTTGCTCTGATAGTTCCACTTGCGTTAATTTCAAGTTTTTCATCAACATATCATAAGCTTCCGCTTCTTCCATTGGGTTCAAATCTTCCCTTTGCAAGTTTTCTAATACTGCCACTTGCATCATGCTTGCTTCATCGAATTCTCTCACAATGGCAGGAATGGTTTTCTTTCCTGCTAGTTTGGACGCTCTGAACCTGCGTTCTCCTGCAATGATTTCATAGCCTTTCATGGCTGATTCTCTGACAATAATGGGTTGGAATACCCCTGATTGTTGAATGGATGAGGCTAATTCTGACAAGGCTTTATCATCGAAGGTTTTGCGAGGTTGGTAGGGATTAGGACGTAATTCTGTTAGAGGTAACTCTAATATCTTTTCTGTCTTAATGTCCACTTCTTCTATTTTGGAGAAGTCTTGAAACAACGCATTCAATCCCTGGCCTAAACTTTTATTCGTTTTGCTCACGATGCATCACTTCCTTTGCTAGTGCTTGATAATATTCAGCGCCTTTTGAGCGGGGATCGTAATCAATAATGGCTTGCCCATGACTTGGTGCTTCTGATAACCTGACGTTTCTTGGGATAATGGTGTCATAGACACGTTCTCTAAAATACTTACGTACTTCTTCCACAACTTCTGAGCCTAAATTAGTTCTAGCATCGTACATCGTCAATAATACCCCTTCAATCCGTAATTCTGGATTGAAATGTTTTTGAACAAGACGTACGGTATTAAGTAACTGGCTTAACCCTTCTAATGCATAATACTCACATTGCACAGGAATTAAAATAGAATCACTGGCTGTAAATGAATTAATCGTCAAGTGCCCTAAAGACGGTGGGCAATCAATTAAAATATAATCATAATCCTGTTCGATTTCTTTGATTGCTAACTTCAAGCGTGACTCCCGCGCCATCATAGCCGTTAGCTCGATTTCTGCTCCTGATAATTGAATGGTTGCTGGAACAATACTCAAATCGTCACGATTGGTTGCATGGACCACATCTTTCATGGGATGTTCATTGACCAATACATCATAAACATCTTTAGAAACATCTGATTTTTTAATACCAATACCACTTGTGGCATTGCCTTGAGCATCCATATCAATCAGTAATACTTTTTTGCCTGCTTGAGCGAGACAGGCACCTAAATTAACAGTGGTCGTCGTCTTCCCTACGCCACCTTTTTGATTTGCTACTGATATAATCCTTGCCACGTTCGTTCCCTCCAATAATGTTATTGTTTTGTCTAAGCGACTCATTCGGTAACTCTTCGTTTATTTCAACGGTTTCTTATTTGGTATACCTGGTTTTCTTGGGTATTTATTCGGTGTTTCCTTCACTTTTTCGATATCAATAATGTAGCGAGTGTCTTGCGTGATGGGTAAGGATACATCCACTTCATTGCCCAATTTACCACCTAAAACCGCAATGGATTTTTTAGCCTCTGCTAATTCTTCTTCGCTTTTTGCTGCTTTAAGAGCTAAAAAATGTCCGCCTTTTTTTACTAAAGGAAGGCATAATTCGTTTAACACATTTAAACGTGCCACTGCGCGAGCTGTCACCACATCATAACTCGCTCTAAAATTAGGGTTTTGACCAAAATCTTCCGCTCTGTCATGAAATAAATGAACGTCTGTTAACTCTAATGTATCTGCTAGCAATTTTAAGAAATTAATGCGTTTATTAAGCGAGTCAACAATCGTAATCGACAAGTGTGGGTAAACAATTTTTAACGGAATACTTGGAAACCCTGCACCCGATCCCACATCACATAGCTGACAACCTGGATTCGTTAAATCTGTTGTAAATGATAACGTAATAGAATCATAAAAATGTTTTAAATACACTTCTTCCGGTTCTGTTATCGCTGTTAAGTTTATTTTCTGATTCCACTCTACTAATAATTGTAAGTATAGATCAAATTGTTTCATTTGTTTGTCTGATAATTCAATGCCTTTTAAGGCTAATTCTTTTCTAAATAATTCTGGGTTCATGTTGTCCTCCTTGTCGTGAAACAAAAATGTTTCACAAGTACCTTAACTTTATCTTATCTCCTTTGAAACTGCAACCAATTATCCTAGAAAATCCAACCAATTAAAAAAATTCTAATCATAAAAGATTAGAATTTTTTAGATTCTCTTGATATTAAAACGACTGTAATAATTCATCGGCACTTGTGACAGTTGAAACATGTCATCAATCGTCACAAATTCATACCCATCATTACGTAGTTCATTGATAACCGTAGGAACAGCAGCAACCGTTTCTGGGTGGATATCATGCATTAAGACAATCGCTCCATCAAAGATATTTTCTTTAATCTGCTTCACAATGGCCTTCTCATCTCTTGATACCCAGTCTTTTGAATCCACTGACCACTGAATGCTTGGTAAGAGTAGTGTTTTGTTTACTACTTTGTTAGTCGCCCCGTAAGGTGGACGGACATATCTTACAGGCTGTTGAATGGTCTGTTGGAAAATATCTTCCATTTTTTGACTGTCTTTTGTAAGCTCTGTTAGCGGCATCTTCACTAAATTCTTGTGTTGGTAAGAGTGACTTCCTACCACGTGCCCTTCTTTAACCATGCGCTGCAATAATTCTGGCTCATTCTCCACTTGAGTTCCTACAACAAAAAACGTCCCTTTAATCTCCTCAGACTTCAAGGTATCTAACAACACGTCTGTTGTTCCTTTTCTTGGCCCATCATCAAAAGTTAAGGCCACTGTTTTGTATGTTTTTTTGTTTTCTTCCTCGCGCTTTTTCACCGTTTCCTGATGTACAGCAGCTTCATAAGCTACCTTTTGTTTTTCTTGTTTGGTCGTTACTATAATCAATGTACTAATTAACATAATAGCAAAAACAAAGCAAACAATCACGAGGTGTTCCTTCTTTATACCCTTCCCTTTTCCCATGACAACTCTCCTAAATTTCTTAATATAATGTTTCCATTATAACATAGCTAGTCTTTTTTTCTCGACCTAAAAAGATTAAAAAGGTATAGGTGATAGTTGCCTTTTCAGACTCTACCACCTATACCTCTTTCAAAATGTTTCACGTGAAACATTTTTATTTAATTTTAGCAATGCGCCCTTGTTCAATATAGACCATCAATATACTAATATCCGATGGGTTGACACCACTGATACGACTGGCTTGAGCAATCGTTGTTGGTCGTATTTTTTCTAATTTTTGAACCGCTTCTGTTGCTAAGCTATTAACTGCTTTGTAGTCAATGTTTTCTGGAATTTTTTTGGCTTCCATACGTTTTAATTTGTCTACTTTGTCCAGTGCTTTTTTGATATAACCTTCATACTTGATTTGGATTTCAACTTGTTCAATCACATATCGAGATAATGGTTGTTCTGGTTCAGGAATGAAGGCAGCAATATCTGCATACCCTAATTCTGGTCGTCTTAATAAATCCCCCGCCAAAATACCATCTTTTAATGTGGCTGATTGCTTATCTTCCAAATGTGCCTGAAGTTCTTTTGTTGGTTTCAAACGAGTGCGAGATAAACGGTCCAATTCAGCTAGTACGGCTTCTTTTTTCTCCAAGTACTCTGCGTAAGAGGCTTCGTCAACTAAGCCAATGTCATGACCCGTTTCTGTCAGACGTAAGTCCGCGTTATCATGTCTCAATAATAATCGGTACTCCGCACGAGAGGTTAATAAACGATACGGCTCATTGGTTCCTTTGGTTACTAAATCATCAATCAAGACACCAATATACGCATCACTTCTCTTTAATACAAGTGGGTCTTTTCCTTGAATTTTCAAACTAGCATTGATCCCTGCTATTAGACCTTGACAGGCAGCTTCTTCGTAACCAGACGTCCCATTGGTTTGACCTGCTGTATAAAGGCCTGTGATTTTCATGGTTTCAAGGGTTGGTTTTAATTGATGAGGTAAGACAACATCATACTCAATAGCATACCCACTTCTCATAATTTCAGCCTCTTCTAAGCCTTCAACACTTTTAACCATCTCACGCTGTACATCTTCTGGTAAAGACGTTGATAGTCCCTGAACATAGACTTCTTCTGTGTTAGCTCCTTCTGGTTCTAAGAAAATTTGATGACGTGGTTTATCACTAAAGCGAACGATTTTGTCTTCGATAGACGGACAATATCTCGCTCCCACCCCTTCAACAATTCCGGTAAACATTGGAGCACGGTGTAAATTCTCACGAATCACGCTGTGTGTATCCAAATTCGTATACGTTAACCAACAAGACAATTGTTCTTGTTTATAAGCTTCATCTAAACTACTAAAACTAAAATGGTTAGGTGTGATATCTCCAGGTTGCTCTTCTGTCTTATCATAATTAATGGTGCTTGCTTTAACACGTGGCGGAGTCCCCGTTTTGAAGCGATCAATCTCAAGACCAATCTCTTTTAAGTTGTCAGCCAAACCAACAGCTGGTAACGAATTATTAGGCCCTGAAGAATATTTCAAATCTCCAATAATAATTTCGCCACGTAAAGCCGTTCCTGCTGTGATAATCACTGCTTTACTTGTGTAAGATGTTCCTGTGTTTACTACCACACCTTGGCACACATCGTCTTCCACGATTAGTTTTTCAACAATCCCTTGTTTGATCGTTAAATTTTCCGTCTCTTCCAAGGTTTTTTTCAACTCATTTTGGTAGGCATATTTATCTGCTTGGGCACGTAAGGCTCTAACAGCTGGCCCTTTCCCAGTATTAAGCATACGCATTTGGATGTAAGTTTTATCAATGTTACGCCCCATCTCGCCACCTAATGCATCAATTTCTCGAACAACAACGCCTTTTGCCGGTCCACCAATTGATGGGTTACATGGCATAAAACCAATAATATCTAAATTTAATGTGACTAATAAGGTATTCATTCCCATGCGAGCTGATGACAACGCTGCCTCAGAACCTGCATGTCCGCCACCAACAACGATGACATCATAATCATATGTTTCTATCATAATAACTTCCTCTCTATTTCCCTAAACAAAACTGGCTAAATAACTGGGTAATTAATTCATCTTGAACGCTGTCTCCAATAATTTCACCTAAAATATCCCACGCACGGGTCATATCAATTTGAACCAAATCAACAGGCATCCCTGCATCAAGACCTGTCATCACCTCTTTAAGTGAGCGATCAGCTTCTTCTAATAAGGCAATGTGGCGAGAATTAGAAATGTACGTTGCATCTTTGCCATTACCACTGTTAACAAAGAAGGTATCCTTGATTTGTTGTTCTAATTCTTCAATGCCTTTGCTTGATGTCACTGAAATGGACAAGACAACATCTGTTTCGCCAATAAGACGACGTAATTCGGTGTGATCAAGCTTTGTCTCTAAATCCATTTTGTTGAGCAAAATAATACGATGTGAGTCTTTAGTAATCTCCAGCAATTCTTTGTCCATCTCTGTCAATGCTTCGCTTTGATTTAACACAAGTAAAATTAAATCTGCTTCGCCTAATGCTTTACGACTCCGCTCCACACCAATTTTTTCAACCGTATCTTCTGTATCTCGAATACCCGCTGTATCAATTAATTTCAATGGAACTCCCCGGACATTAACAAATTCTTCAATCACATCACGGGTGGTTCCTGCGATATCTGTCACGATGGCTTTATCTTCTCTTAATAAGTAGTTAAGTAAGCTAGACTTCCCAACATTAGGTCGTCCTATAATGGCTGTCGATAACCCTTCTCTTAAAATTTTCCCTTGTTTCGCTGTTTGTAAGAGTTTGGCGATATCTGTACGAACACTGTCTGCTTTTTCCATCATAATACGTGTGGTGACTTCTTCCACATCGTCGTACTCTGGATAATCAATGTTAACCTCAACTTGTGCCAAAGCTTCCAGTATGTCTTGACGCAAGGCCCTGATCATCACTGATAATTGGCCATCCAATTGGCTCAAAGCAAGTTGCATAGACTCATCTGTCTTCGCTTGTATTAGGTCCATAACCGCTTCTGCTTGCGACAAATCCATACGACCATTTAGGAAAGCGCGTTTGGTAAATTCACCAGGTTCAGCAAGTCTTGCCCCTTGTCTCAATAATAGTTGGAGAACTTGATTGGCTACGACCATACCACCATGACAATTAATTTCAACAATATTTTCTCGTGTAAATGTCTTAGGTGCTAGCATGACAGAATACATCACTTCATCTAAAACAAAATCTTGCTCCGGATCTTTTACATGCCCATAATGAATCGTATGACTGTCTACATCAAGCAATGATTTTTTTTGATAATTTGCTACACGATCAGCGATCACAACCGCATCCTCACCACTTAAACGAACAATACTAATTGCTCCTTCTCCTGGTGGTGTTGAAATGGCCGCAATGGTATCAAATTCTTTGGTTATATTCACCGTTTCTCAACCTGCTTTCTTATTTTTAAGCATATAAAAAAGTGCCCACTCCACCCCTTGTCAGCACAATGGGTAGATACGCACTTTGACTGCTATCTGATTAATATTTCATTGAAATGATAACACAATCTGCTCCTATTAACAATTTTTTGAAATAAAAAAAGGTTAATTTCTAATTTAAGTGCATGCAGTGATATTATTTACTTTCAATATTTATTTATTTTATATACTAATTCAATATATGTGTTAGTTATTCTGATATAATGAAAGAATAATAGAATATAAAAAAGGAGTGGTTTAGTATGGGCGGTTCACTTATTCAGTATGTATTCACCATGGGAATTTATATCATTGTGTTAATGCTCATTGTCGAATTTATGAGAAAGAATTATCGTTTCGCTAGTTGGTTTTGGTTAGCAACTCTACTGACATTTCCAATATGGATTATGAGTGGTGGTGTTTCTGGCTGGTTTAGATGGGTTAAAATTTTAAGTGTTATTTTGCCGACTATCTTGTTAGGTTTTTCACGTGTTTCTTTTGCAGATCAAAAATTAGGAACTTTTTGGGTATCTCTTAGAAAAAACTGGATGCTCTGGTTCCTCTATGGTATTTTATTTTTAAATATTTTCGAAGCAACAATGAAAGACTTACAAATGGGTAATTATTTCAATGCCTTTGCTGGTTTTATTCTTTGTTTAACAATCCCTTACGCTCCAAAATATTGGGATATTGAAAATAAACCGAATGGCGATTTACTCGTTTATACAACTATTATGTGGAATTTTCTATACACCACTTGGAATGCTGCTTTTGTTTACGCAGAGGGAGCAACCTTCTTCGCGAGTTCCTTATGTATTTTACTTGCTGCAGAACTTTATCCTATCATAAAAAAAAGACCAGAATTATACGTTATTGCTCGTGTCTATACCTTAGCAACACACTTACTACTACGTGCACTTATACCTGATTTATTTCCAACTGTTATGAATTCTACGACTTGGTTTAATCCCGAATTCCTAAATAAATGGGGCATTTTCAACTTTATGATTTCCTTACTATTTGTTTTCTGGCATACCTGGCAGTTACACACCGGTAAAGCAGAGAGATCTTTTAAACGTTTGAAATCAACCTAAAAAAGGACGCCTACACTGGTTACTTATCTAATCAGTGTAGGCGATTTTTTTAGAATAAAAAAAGAAGCAGATGAATCTGCTTCAATCTTTAAATATTATTTTAATTCAACCACTAAATAGCGATGAGGTTCGTTCCCCTCAGAATGCGTTGTTATATCATCTTCTTGAGAAATGATATGATGCACTTGTTTTCTTTCAAAGGCTGGCATCGGTTCTAAGAATACAGGTTGCCCTGTCTCCTTGACTTGACGCACCGCTTGGTAAGACAAGCGGTTGATGATTGATTCACGGCGTTCCCGGTAATCACCCACATTAACCATGATAGCAATACGGTTCTTAGCAATACGATGAATATAAACTTGCGCAATATACTGAATCGCATTAAGTACAGCACCGTGTTTGCCAATCAAGGCCCCTTTTTTAGATGTTTCTAAGTGGTAAACCACACGATTCGGAGTTCTCTCAAGCTTAACCATAGCAGGGATCCCCATGTCTCTCGTCATATCTGTAAGGAATACAGCCAAAGCAGTAATAGCTTCTTCATCAGAAAGTTTAGTAGGTTCACTATTTTCTGAGGTATTCACTCTTACTGACGGCTCTACAACATCAACGACGTCTTCCACGATTGCTTCTTCCATAGATACAACAGGTTCTGGTTTATTTTGTGGTGTTATAGAAACAACTGCTTCTCTTTTACCTAAACCAAGAAACCCTTTTTTACCTTCTTCAACTACTTGAATATCCGCATCTGAACGAGCAATTTTCAGTGCCGTTAGCCCTTTTTCAATTGCTTGTTCAACTGTCTCACCTGTAAATTGTTGCATGATACGAACTCCCCTCATCGTTTATTCTCTATTTTCTTTTCTTATTAGACATGTTCGCTTTACGTAGCGCTCTCTCTAGATCACGCTTGCGTTGCTCTTCAGCTTCGCGTTCTTGTTTAATAGCATAAGGATTATTGATGATTAATGTTTGAACCACTTGGAATGCATTTGAAACTACCCAGTACAGAGATAACCCACTGGCCAATTTAACCCCCATAAAGAGAATCATCAATGGCATCACATAAGTCATTGATTTCATCGCGTTTGGAGTGTCTGCCGCTTGACTCATTGATGTTAATTTTGTACTGATAAAAGTAAAGATTGCCGCTAAAACTGGCAATACATAAGTTGGGTCTGCTACCCCTAGTTCTAACCATAAGAAATGACCTTGTGTTAACTCAGGCACTCTAGAAATAGATTGCCAAACAGCCATCATAATAGGTAATTGAACGAGCATTGGTAAACAGCCCGATAAAGGATTGACACCGTTCTCATTATAAAGACGTTGTTGCTCTTCTTGTAACTTGCGAACTGTGTCAGCATCTTTTGAGCTATATTGTTGTTGTAATTCTTTTAATTTTGGTTGTAACTCTTGCGTTTTACGCATGCTCTTCATTTGATAATTCATTAAAGGCATCAGTAACAAGCGAACAATCAAGGTGAATAGGATAATACCTAACCCTTTATTCCCTTTAAATGAAAGTAACTTGATGGCTTCCCCAAAATAATAAACAACATAGCGATCCCAGAAGCCTGTACTTGAACTATCGACAGTTCCAGTACCGCACCCGGTTAAAACAAAAACTAGCATAAACATACTTAATAATAACAGCCACTTTTTCTTATTCTTCACTATTATGAACCTCTCTTACTTCTATTAAATTCGCTAATTTAAAAACATGTTGTAAGTTCTTCTTAACTTCTTCAAAACTCAAGTTAACAATATTAGGCCTAGCAATTAAAACAATATTATAGTGAGGCTTTATTTCAGCTTTCATTTCAAATAGACCTTGTCTTATTAAACGTTTGATTCTATTACGCATCACAGCGTTCCCGACTTTTTTTCCTACGGATAGGCCAACTCTGAAATGCTGGTTGTTAGGATTTTCAGCTACGTACACAACAAAATTTCGATTGGCAAAAGACTGCCTCTTCTCCATGATGTGTTGAAACTCTTTCTCTTTTTTAATACGATAGGACTTTTTCATACTACATCCCTTTAAATTTTATTTTTATTGACCAATATTAAGTCAATAATAGCATAAAGTCATGATCTTTTTCTCTCTTTTACAAAAAAAAATCACTGACCCTTAGATTCAGTGATTTATGCTGCTAATACTTTTCTTCCTTTACGACGTCTTGATGCTACCACACGACGACCGTTCTTAGTGCTCATACGTTTACGGAAACCATGAACTTTTTGACGTTTACGTTTTTTTGGTTGATATGTTCTTTTCATTCAATCCACCTCCTAAAACTTAAATATGCTTTCTAAAAAAAATCACTTAGACAGACTATGACATTATACAAAGAAAATGATAGTTTTGTCAAGCTCTTATGGAAAGGTTCTTATAAAATAGTTATCCACACCCTTAATTTTAATTCCACATTGCTGTGAATTGAAAAATAATAAAAAAAAGTTCTCCTTAAGTTATTTTCGAGTTATCAACAAGTTAACAAGGGGTATAAAAGTTATACACAACTAACCAAAAAGTTGTTAACAACGTCTGCTAGCTTTTATTTAACAACCTTCTTAGTTGTTGATAACTTTGTTTATTTTTTCTAAACTTTTTAACTTATGCACATTAATTTTTTGCTTGTTCATAACTTTTATCCACTTATGTTAACTTGTTATCCACAATGATAAAAATCAGTGGAAAACTTTTTAAATTAATGCTAGAATAGACAAGAATCTAAAAATTAAGGAGGATACTTATGCCCAATATTGATTATATTTGGACAGAGTTAGAGGAGACGTACCGAAAATTGTTAACACCCCCTAGCTTTAATGCGTGGATTGAACAAGCAAAACCAATCAGTTTAGTGAATAACTTATTAACAATTGAAGTACCTTCACAACTTCACCAAGACTATTGGGAAAAAAATCTTGCTAGTAAAATTGTTGAGACTGGTTTCAAATTAACAGGAGAAGAAGTTACTCCCATCTTCATTATTCAGAATGAACAAGCTGAACCAGAAAAAAAAGACAACATCCGACAAACTGAACTACCTGATATTGTTAAACAAAATAGTAAAAAAGCTTTATTAAATAGTAAATACACTTTTGATACCTTTGTTATTGGTAAAGGAAATCAGATGGCACATGCCGCAGCGCTTGTTGTATCTGAAGATCCTGGAGCCACTTACAATCCTTTGTTTTTCTATGGTGGCGTTGGTTTAGGTAAAACCCATCTCATGCACGCCATTGGGCATCAAATGTTGACAAATCAACCAGATGCCAAAATCAAATACGTTACCAGCGAAACATTTGCTAATGATTTTATTAACTCTATCAAGAACAGTACATCTGAGGCTTTTAGAAGAGAATATCGAAGCGTTGACTTATTACTTGTAGATGATATTCAATTTTTTGCGGACAAAGAAGGAACACAAGAAGAGTTTTTCCATACCTTTAATACACTTTATCAAGATGGTCGCCAAATCGTCTTAACCAGTGACCGATTACCTAATGAAATACCAAAACTACAAGAACGTTTGGTATCGCGTTTCGCTTGGGGCTTATCCGTTGATATCACCCCGCCTGACTTAGAAACTCGTATTGCGATTTTAAGGAAGAAAGCAGATGCTGAAGGGTTAGAAATTCCAGACGATACTCTATCATATATTGCAGGACAAATTGATTCGAATATTCGTGAACTTGAGGGAGCTCTCGTTAGAGTTCAAGCTTTTGCGACAATGAATGGACAAGACATTACAACTAGCTTAGCAGCAGATGCTTTGAAGAGTTTAAAACCTGCTACTCGAAAAAATGAATTATCTATTTTATTAATTCAAGAAGAAGTCTGTAAGTATTACCATTTACAACTCAAAGATTTAAAAGGAAAAAAACGAGTAAAATCCATCGTTGTTCCTAGACAAATTGCCATGTATCTTTCCAGAGAAATGACAGATAATTCATTACCAAAAATCGGAGCTGAATTTGGAGGGAAAGATCACACGACTGTGATTCATGCTCATGAAAAAATTCAGCAACTGACAGAAACAGATCCGACCATTCAAAAAGAAATAGAAGATATCAAAAATATGCTGCTAAACTAACTGTGGATAACTAAAAAAGTAACCCTCGACTTATCCACATGTTATTAACAGCTATTTTCTCTTTATTTATCTATACTCAAATACTTTATCCACAGTACTAACAGGACCTACTACTATTACTATATATATTTATATAAATTTAAAGGAGAATCAGTATGAAAGTCACACTAAACCGGAGTGCATTTTTAGAAGAATTAGCAACCGTTCAAAGAGCCATCTCTGGAAAAACAACCATTCCTATTTTAACCGGAGTAAAGATTGTTTTAACCAATGAAGGTTTAACCTTAACTGGTAGTAATGCAGACATCTCAATTGAAACTTTTTTAAGTGTTGAAGATGACAAAGCAAACATGATGATTGAAAAAACAGGGGCGATTGTATTACAAGCTCGTTTCTTTAATGAGATTATTCGTAAATTACCAGAAACAACATTAAGTTTAGAACTGATCGAAAACAACCAATTAGTGATTACATCAGGTAAAGCCTTATTTAAAGTTAACGGATTAAATCCTGAAAACTATCCACACTTACCAATTGTGGATAATGAAAAATCATTAAAATTGCCGGTTCGTGTGTTAAATAAATTAATTAGCGAAACGGTTTTTGCAGCATCATTACAAGAAAGTCGTCCTATTTTAACAGGAGTCCATTTCATCTTAAATCAAGGAGCCTTGATGGGCGTTGCAACCAATAGTCATCGTTTGTCTCAACGTGTCATCAATTTAGAACAAAGCGATCATGATTTTGATGTGGTGATTCCTGCGAAAAGTTTGCAAGAATTATCTCGTTCATTTAAAGACGAAGACGAAGTTGTAGAGATGAATATCATGGAAAACCAAGTTCTCTTTAAAACAAGTAACATGAATTTCTATTCTCGTTTACTTGAAGGGAACTATCCTGATACAGCACGTTTAATTCCAACTAATTTCAATACTGAAATTGACTTTAACGTACCTGAATTATTAGCTGCCATTGACCGTGCGTCTTTACTATCCCATGAAGGTCGTAATAATATCGTTAAGTTATCCATTGATTCAGAGCAAGTTACTATTTACGGAAACTCTCCAGAAATTGGGAACGTAGAAGAATCTTTAAGCTTTAAAAAAGTCTCTGGTGAGCCGATTGATATCTCTTTCAATCCGGATTACATGAAAGATTCACTAAAATCCTTTGGAAACATTGATGTGACTATCAAGTTTATTTCACCTATTCGTCCCTTTACGCTACAACCAAAAGACGAAGAAATTAATTTTATTCAGTTAATCACACCTGTTAGAACCAATTAATCTATGATTATTTATGAAAAGTTACCTTTATAAGAGGTAACTTTTTTTTATGCTAATATCTCTTTTTTTACTGTTTAAGGAATTTAAGGGAAGAAACGATAAAAATGTCTCTTTTGGTTCAAATCGCGTATAAATTGCTCTTATGAAAGATTATTTGTTTTTAGGCCTTAAAAAAGGTATAATAGAACCACTCAAACTATTGAAAAGAGTAGGTGAAACATTATGAAAAAAACTTTCCTACTGAAAACGGAATACATGACATTGGGACAGTTTCTAAAAGAAGTTGATGTCATTTCTAGTGGAGGAATGGCTAAATGGTATCTACAAGAGCACACTATTTTTGTAGATGGCGAACCAGAAAATCGCCGCGGAAGAAAATTATATGCAGAGATGATGATTGAAATACCTGAAGTAGGTACTTTTTTTATGGCTAAAAAAGAGGAAAACAAGGATTCATTGAATGCTGCTGACTAATATTTCATTGACGAATTATCGTAATTACGATGAAATGTCTCTGTCATTTTCACCTAAATTAAATATTTTTTTAGGTGAAAATGCTCAAGGGAAAACGAATTTATTAGAAAGTATTTACTTATTATCATTTGCTAGAAGTCATCGCAGCAGTAATGAGAAAGAATGGATTCAATGGGAACAAGAATTTGCTCGCATTGAAGGTCATTTAGAAAAAAAAGCCAGCTCACTTGATTTAACGATGATTCTTTCCAATAAGGGCAAGAAAACCAAAATCAATGGGCTAGAACAAAGAAAATTAAGCGATTATATTGGAACATTAAATGTTATTTTATTTGCACCTGAAGATTTATCCATCGTCAAAGGGTCACCACAACATCGCCGGAAGTTTTTAGACATGGAAATTGGTCAAATTAACCCGCAGTATCTTCACAACCTAAGTATGTTTCAAACGGTTTTAAAACAACGAAACCAGTATTTGAAAAAAATTGCCTTCAGTCACTCCAAAGATCCCGTTTATTTAGATGTTTTATCCGAACAACTGGCACAAGCTGCGAGTTTTGTTTTGTATTATAGGCTTCAATTTATTGAAAAATTAGAAGGATGGGCAAACACCATTCATCAAAAAATTTCTTTTAACAAAGAAGTATTAACGATGACTTATAAAACACAATTAAGCGTGGATAATACCATGACAAGAGATGCAATTTATGAAACATATGTCAATGAGTTGAAGCAAAGCGAACCAAGAGATTTACAGCAACAAACAACGTCTGTAGGGCCTCACAGAGATGATATATTATTTTTTGTGAATGGACAAAACGTCCAAACTTATGGATCTCAGGGGCAACAAAGAACCACAGCATTGAGTGTTAAATTAGCTGAAATTGAATTGATTAATGATGAAATAGGGGAGTACCCGATTTTGTTATTGGATGATGTGTTAAGTGAGCTGGATGATGAAAGACAAGTTCATTTAATGGAATTCATTGAAAATAAATTGCAAACATTTTTAACAACAACAAGTTTAACGCATTTAGAAAACAAATTAACGATAGAACCAACTATTTTTAATATTTCTAGTGGGATGGTAGAAAGGAATTGTGATTAACGTGTCAGAAGAAATCAACAACACTGAAAAACATCAAGAATACGATGCCAGTCAGATTCAAGTTTTAGAAGGACTAGAAGCCGTTAGAAAACGTCCAGGTATGTATATAGGATCTACCGGTCCTCAAGGCTTGCACCATTTAGTCTGGGAAATTGTCGATAACTCAATTGATGAGGCATTGGCCGGTTATTGTACTGAAATTAATGTCATGATGGAACAAGATAATAGTATTACCGTATTAGATAACGGTCGTGGTATTCCAGTAGGACTTCAAGCTAAAACCGGACGTCCAGCTGTGGAAACCGTGTTTACTATCCTACATGCCGGAGGTAAATTTGGCGGTGGCGGTTATAAAGTATCAGGGGGACTACATGGTGTAGGCTCTTCTGTAGTAAATGCATTGTCTCAACGTCTAAAAGTAAATGTCCATAAAGATGGTCAAAACTATTTTCAAGAATTTGCTTATGGTAAAGTCGTGGCAGATTTAAAAGTCATTGGAGAAACAAGTCATAATGGGACAGAAGTTAACTTTTCACCTGACCCAGGTATTTTTAAAGAAACAGTTATTTTTGACTATGACACATTAGCTGTCAGAATCCGTGAATTAGCCTTTTTAAATCGCGGCTTGAAAATTAGCATTGAAGATAAGCGTGAAGGGCAAGAAAAATACGAAGAGTTCCATTATGAAGGTGGGATTCAAAGCTACGTTCAATTTTTAAATGAGAAGAAAACCGTGTTATTTGATGAACCTATTTTCACAGAAGGAGAGCAACAAGGTATTTCTGTAGAGGTTGCCTTACAGTACACGGATGGTTACCATACCAACCTGTTAAGTTTTGCGAATAATATCCATACTTATGAGGGGGGGACCCATGAATTTGGGTTTAGATCTGCCTTGACTCGTGTCATCAACGATTATGCTAAAAAGCAAAAAATATTAAAAGAGAACGATGAGAACCTAAGTGGAGAAGACGTACGTGAAGGAATCACAGCAGTTATCTCTATTAAGCATCCAGAGCCTCAGTTTGAAGGCCAAACGAAAACCAAATTAGGTAACTCAGAAGTTAGAACGGTAACAGACCGACTATTCTCAGAAGCCTTTAATAAATTTTTATTAGAAAACCCAGAAACGGCTAAAAAAGTAGTTGAAAAAGGGATTTTGGCATCAAAAGCAAGACTTGCAGCTAAGCGAGCTCGTGAAGTAACAAGACGTAAAGGCGCACTTGAGATCAGTAGTTTACCTGGTAAATTAGCCGATTGCTCAAGTAAAGACCCAGAGCGTTGTGAAATTTATATCGTCGAGGGAGATTCGGCCGGTGGTTCTGCCAAAACAGGGCGTGACCGTAAATATCAAGCCATTTTACCTATTCGAGGGAAGATTTTAAACGTTGAAAAAGCCAGCATGGAAAAAATATTAGCTAACCAAGAAATCCGTTCGTTATTTACTGCAATGGGAACAGGTTTTGGCGATGATTTTGATGTAACCAAAGCGCGTTACCATAAATTAATTATTATGACGGATGCGGACGTGGATGGGGCTCATATCAGAACCTTATTATTAACGCTCTTTTATCGTTACATGCGTCCAGTGGTAGAAGCCGGGTATGTCTACATTGCACAACCACCGTTGTACGGCGTGAAGCAAGGGAAGAATATTACTTATATTCAACCTGGAAAAGACTCAGAAGAACGCTTGGCCCAAGCAGTAGAAGATTTACCAGCTACACCAAAACCAAGCATTCAACGATACAAAGGTCTTGGCGAGATGGATGATCATCAATTATGGGAGACAACCATGGATCCAGAAAACAGAACCTTATTGCGTGTCACAGTAGAAGACGCAATGAAAGCTGATGCTGTCTTTGATATGTTGATGGGGGATAGAGTAGAACCTCGTCGCGAATTTATTGAAGCCAATGCTCACTATGTTAAAAATTTAGATATTTAATTAGGACGAAGGAGAATCATTCATGTCTGAGGATATAAGAGAAAATATTATAGATGTCAATCTGACACAAGAGATGGAAGACTCATTTATTGATTACGCAATGAGTGTTATTGTTTCTCGTGCCTTACCTGACGTTAGAGATGGTTTAAAACCCGTTCATCGCCGTATTTTATATGGGATGAACGAAATGGGTGTTACACCGGATAAAGCACATAAAAAATCAGCCCGTATTGTTGGGGATGTTATGGGGAAATACCATCCTCATGGGGATAGCGCTATTTATGAGTCAATGGTAAGAATGGCACAACCCTTTAGCTTCCGCCAAATGTTGGTCGATGGCCATGGTAACTTTGGTTCTGTCGATGGTGACGGTGCGGCTGCTATGCGTTATACAGAAGCTCGTATGAGTAAAATTGCGATTGAAATGTTACGTGATATCAATAAAAACACGGTTAACTTCCAAAATAACTACGATGAAACGGAGCGAGAACCAGAAGTTTTACCCGCACGTTTCCCTAACCTTTTAGTTAACGGAACAACAGGAATCGCTGTTGGGATGGCCACCAATATCCCACCTCATAACTTAGGAGAAGTGATTGATGCGTTAAAAGTATTAATGGACAATCCTGATGCGACGACAGCAGACTTAATGGAAGCTTTACCTGGACCAGACTTCCCAACAGGTGGACTAGTTATGGGTAAATCTGGTATTCGTCGTGCTTATGAAACCGGTAAAGGCAAGATTATTGTTCGTGCTAAAGTGCATATTGATGAAATGAAGAATGGTAAAGAACGCATTATTGTGACCGAAATTCCTTACATGGTAAACAAGGCAAAATTGGTAGAACGTATTGCTGATTTACACCGAGAAAAACGCATTGAAGGCATTACTGACTTAAGAGATGAGTCGTCTCGTGAAGGGATGCGTATTGTGATTGAAGTGAGACGTGACGTGAGTGCTGCGGTTGTTTTAAACAACTTGTACAAATTAACCTCTCTTCAAACAAGTTTTGGTTTCAATATGCTGGCCATTGTTAAAGGTGTGCCAAAAGTATTGGGCTTAAAATCTATTTTAGAATATTATTTAGAGCATCAAGAAGAAGTTATTTACCGTCGAACGGAATTTGATAAACAAAAAGCCGAAGCGCGTGCTCATATCTTAGAAGGGTTACGTATTGCTTTGGATCATATCGATGAGATTATCCATACGATTCGTTCCTCTGCGTCAGATGATGTGGCCAAAGCCTCATTGATTGAAAGATTTGAGTTATCTGACCGTCAAGCACAAGCGATTTTAGACATGCGTTTACGTCGCTTAACAGGGTTAGAGCGAGACAAGATTGAGAAAGAATACCAAGAATTACTTGTTTTAATTGCTGATTTGAAAGACATTTTAGGTAATCATGACCGTATCTTGGCTATTATTTCTGAAGAAGTCGACGAAGTGAAACGTAAGTACAATGACGAACGACGCACGGAGTTATTAGTGGGCGAAGTCTTGAGCTTAGAGGACGAGGACTTAATCGAAGAGGAAGATGTGGTCATCACATTGACTCATAATGGTTATGTGAAACGTCTTCCAAGTACAGAATTCAGAACACAAAATCGTGGGGGACGTGGTGTTCAAGGAATGGGCGTTCATGATGATGATTTCGTAGAAAATCTGATTTCATGCTCAACCCATGATACGTTATTATTCTTTACAGACACAGGTAAAGTCTTCCGTGCGAAAGGGTATGAAATTCCTGAATATGGCCGTACCGCCAAAGGAATCCCTGTGATTAACTTACTGGGGATTGATTCAGCAGAAAGCATTGAAGCTATTATCAATGTAGCAGGCACCGCACAAGACGATCAATACCTATTCTTTACGACACGTTTAGGAACAGTAAAACGTACGTCAGTGACGGAATTTGCGAATATTCGTACGAACGGATTGAAAGCGATTGGTATGCGTGAAGGGGATACGCTAATCAATGTGTCCTTAACAAATGGAGATGATACGATTATCATCGGAACACGCAATGGTTATTCTGTGACCTTCAAAGAAGAGGCGGTTCGTTCAATGGGCCGTACAGCTTCTGGAGTGAGAGGGATTCGTTTACGTGAAGGCGATATTGTTATTGGAATGGACGTATTAGCTGAAGAAAGCGAAGTCTTAGTGATTACTGAAAAAGGATATGGCAAGCGAACAAAAGCGTCTGAATATCCTGTTAAGGGTCGTGGCGGTAAAGGGATTAAAACCGTTAACATTACTGAGAAAAATGGTCCTTTAACTGGTTTAACCACTGTTAATGGTGAAGAAGACATTATGTTGATTACTAATAAAGGGGTTATCATCCGTTTTGATGTGGACACAGTGTCTCAAACAGGACGTGCCACACAAGGGGTTCGACTGATCCGTTTAGAAGATGATGCCATTGTGTCAACCATGGCCAAAGTGTTATCAGAAGAGGAAGAAAGCATAGAAGAAGAGATGACTTCTGATAGTGCAAATGAGTCAGTAGAAACACCAGAAACAACAGAAGAATAAAACATAAAGAAACTGATCCTGTAAAAAGGCTCAGTTTTTTCTTGCTTTATGAAACAAAGTCACGTATAATGATGAACTGTGAGTAAACAACAGTTTACTCTCCTTGTTCCTAGATAGATTTTAGGAACCTTTAGTCCATAAGGAGGTGAAATCAATGAATAAAGCTGTAAACTATGAAGTGATGTACATCATTCGTCCAAACATTGATGAGGAAGCGAAAAGTGCTCTTGTAAATCGTTTTGATTCAGTATTGAAAGATAACGGAGCAGAAGTTTTGGAATCTAAACTATGGGAAAAACGCCGTTTAGCTTACGAAATCCAAGATTTCCACGAAGGTATCTACCATATCGTAAAAGTTTCTTCAACAAATGCAGACGCATTAAATGAATTTGATCGTTTAGCTAAAATCAACGGTGACATTTTACGTCACATGATTATTAAAGAAGAAAACTAAGAATGTTTCACGTGAAACATTTATCTGAAGGGGGAGCGACAAATGATTAACAATGTTGTGTTAGTAGGAAGACTTACTAGAGATCCAGATTTGAGATATACATCAAATGGATCAGCTGTAGCGACATTCAACTTGGCTGTTAACAGAAACTTTACTAATGCTAGTGGAGAACGTGAAGCTGATTTTGTTAATTGTGTGATTTGGAGAAAACCTGCTGAAACATTAGCAAATTATGCCAAAAAAGGTACTTTGCTAGGTGTAGTAGGACGTATTCAAACGCGTAATTATGAAAATCAACAAGGTCAAAGAGTGTATGTAACAGAAGTAGTATGTGATAATTTTCAATTATTAGAATCTAGAAATGTGTCAGAACAAAGACAACAGACACCTGGTGACTTTAATGCTGGTAATAACACAGAAAGTTTTAATAATCCTTTCTCTCAAAACCAAAGTAATCAGTCATTTGGTCAAACTTCACCATCAAAACAAAACGACATGCCGAGTTTCGAACGTGAGGACAACCCATTTAGTGGTTCTTCACAAATAGATATATCGGATGACGATTTACCATTCTAAAATTAGAATAGGAGGCATTTCAATGGCAGCTCAACAAAGAAGAGGCGGCAAAAAACGCCGTAAAGTATGTTACTTCACAGCTAACCATATCGACCATATCGATTACAAAGATGTAGATTTATTATCACGCTTTATTTCAGAACGAGGTAAAATTTTACCACGTCGTGTAACTGGAACGTGTGCTAAACATCAACGTAAATTGACTATCGCTATCAAACGCGCTAGAATTATGGGTCTATTACCATTCGTTGGCGAAGAAAACTAATAAAACAAGAACATTCACTTAGTGGATGTTCTTTTTGTTTCGTCTGAATCAGTCTTTGAAAAAGTAAGAATGTTTATGAAACAGCTAGATTATGTTAAAATATGAAGGTAAAGTAAAAGACTATTAGCATTAGATAGAGAAGGAGTGTTAAGTATGAAAGTAATTTTTTTACAAGATGTTAAAGGAAAAGGCAAAAAAGGGGAAGTCAAAGATGTTGCAGTTGGCTATGCCCAAAACTTTTTACTTAAAAAAGGCTTAGCTGTTGAAGCAACAGCACAATCATTAAGTGAATTAAAAGGAAAAACCAAAGCAGAAGAGAAAGAGAATGCTGAAATCTTAGCAGAAGCAACTCAATTAAAAGAAAAGATAGAAGCAGAAGGTTTTGAAGTATTGCTTAAATCAAAAGCAGGAGAAGATGGCCGCTTATTTGGCTCAATTCCATCAAAACAAATTGCAGAAGCGTTGAACAAACAACACAATATCAAAATTGATAAACGTAAAATGGAGTTAACACAACCAATCAAGGTACAAGGATTTACGAATGTACCAGTTAAACTACATAAAGAAGTTACAGCGAAATTAAGAGTACATGTTGTCGCAGAATAAACAGGAAAAACAGGTGAATGAAGCAGATGGAACATATCCAACAAGATCGTATTCCACCCCAAAGTGTGGAAGCTGAACAAGCAGTAATTGGCTCCGTCTTTTTGGATGCAGATGCTATTGTTGAAGCCATGGAATACATTGAAGCCAAAGATTTTTATCGAAGAGCTCATCAAATCATTTTTCAAGTGATGATTGACTTAAACAATCGAAGCGAAGCGATAGACGTTATTACTATCAAGGATGAGCTAGAGAAAAAAGATTTGATGGAAGACATTGGTGGCATTAGTTATTTGTCAGAGCTTGCTTTAAGCGTTCCTACAGCGGCTAATGTGGGATACTACGCTAAAATCGTGGAACAAAAATCCCTCTTACGGCATTTAATTCAAACCGCAACAGAGATTGTCTCAAAAGGCTTTGAACAAGACGAAGACGTGGAGACAATATTAGACGATGCGGAACGTCGTATTCTAGAAGTATCAGAAAAAAGAAATCGCAGTGGTTTCTTAGCTATTTCAGATGTGTTAAGTGATTCCATTAGTCAAATTGAAAAATTAGCACAAGATGGAGACACTATTACTGGTCTACCTACTGGTTATCACGCATTAGATAAAATGACGGCAGGATTACAACCAGAAGAGTTAATTATTTTGGCTGCAAGACCTGCGGTTGGGAAGACAGCCTTTGCTTTAAATATTGCGCAAAACGTAGGGACTAAAACAGATAAATCTGTTGCCATTTTCAGTTTGGAGATGGGAGCTGAGTCTTTGGTTAACCGTATGCTATGTTCTGAAGGGTTAGTTGATGCCAGTCATTTAAAGACAGGTCAATTAACAGATGAAGAATGGGACAATATTATTGTCGCGATGGGTAGCTTATCTCGGGCGAATATCTTTATTGACGATACTCCAGGGATCAAAATTTCAGAAATTCGAGCAAAATGCCGTAAATTAGCACAAGAACAAGGAAATTTAGGCTTAATTCTGATTGATTATTTGCAGCTGATTGAAGGTAGCGGAAAAGAAAACAGACAGCAAGAAGTTTCTGATATCTCAAGACAATTAAAAAAAATATCAAAAGAGTTAAAAGTACCAGTGATTGCATTATCACAGCTATCACGTGGTGTCGAACAACGTCAGGACAAACGTCCCGTACTGAGTGATATTCGGGAATCAGGTTCGATTGAGCAAGATGCAGACATTGTTGCCTTTCTTTACCGAGATGATTATTATCAACGAGAGTCAGACGAAGATGCGGATGAACGCCCAGATAATAACAATATTATTGAAGTGATCATCGAAAAAAATAGAAGTGGTGCACGAGGAACAGTCGAACTACTCTTTATTAAAGAATATAATAAATTTTCATCAGTATCTCCTCGTGAAGAGTTTTAGCGTTCGTGTTTAAAACTTTTTGCGAGTTTTTTTATTAAAATTGTTCGATAATTGTTGCCATCAGTCAAGTGATTTGTTAAGATAGTTTGGTATTAAGATATCATAGAATGGAGTGTTCATATGTCATCAATCGTAGTAGTTGGAACACAGTGGGGCGACGAAGGAAAAGGTAAAATTACTGATTTCTTAAGTGAAAATGCAGATGTAATAGCAAGATATCAAGGAGGAGACAATGCGGGTCATACCATTCAATTTGATGGAACCACGTATAAACTTCACCTCATTCCATCAGGTATTTTTTATGAAGATAAAATCAGTATTATTGGTAACGGTGTTGTAGTGAATCCAAAGGCTTTAATCAAAGAATTGGATTACTTAAAAGAACATGGGATTATGGCCAATAATTTACGTATTTCTGATCGTGCTCATGTCATTTTACCGTATCACATCAAGTTAGATCAGTTGCAAGAAGATGAAAAAGGCGATAATAAGATAGGGACAACGATTAAAGGAATTGGTCCTGCTTATATGGATAAAGCGGCTCGTTGTGGTATCCGAATCGCAGATTTATTGGATAGAGAGATTTTTGAAGAACGCTTAAGAATTAATTTAAATGAGAAAAATCGTTTGTTTACTAAGATTTATGAAGAAGAAGCATTAGATTTTGAAGAAATGTTTGAAGAATATTATGAATATGGTCAAATGATTAAGGACTATGTAACAGACACATCAGTCATTCTAAACGATGCCCTAGATCAAGGTCAAAAAGTGTTGTTTGAAGGGGCTCAAGGGGTAATGTTAGATATTGATCAAGGAACATACCCATTTGTTACTTCTTCTAATCCATTAGCTGGTGGTGTAACTATCGGTAGTGGGGTTGGCCCATCTAAATTAGACAAGGCTGTGGGAGTATGTAAAGCTTATACCTCTCGTGTAGGAGATGGCCCATTCCCAACAGAATTGTTTGATGAAACAGGTCACCAAATCCGTGAAGTTGGTCGTGAATACGGTACAACAACAGGCCGACCTCGTCGTGTTGGCTGGTTTGATAGTGTGGTAATGCGCCATTCTAAACGCGTATCAGGCTTAACAAACCTATCGTTGAACTCAATTGACGTGTTAACAGGCATTGAGACCTTAAAGATTTGTACAGCGTATGAATTAGATGGCAAAGAAATTTACCATTACCCAGCAAGTCTGAAAGAATTATCTCGTTGTAAACCTATTTATGAAGAGTTACCAGGTTGGACGGAAGACATTACAAGCTGTAAAACATTAGAAGAATTACCAGAAAATGCCCGTAATTACGTTAAGCGTGTGGCAGAATTAGTGGATATTCGTATTTCTATGTTCTCAGTAGGTCCAGATAGAACACAAACGAACATTTTAGAAGATGTTTGGGAACAAGCGTAATTTAATTAATAGGCAAGAAAGAAAGAGGAGACGTGATTTCTCTACCAAAAAAGACATTTGGTAGAAAACGAACGGCTTCTCTTTTATTTTTTTTTGTAGTAGTATTACTAAAAAGGGGGTTCAACATGGAAAGAAAGTTTGAGATACTAACCGACTCTTGTTGCGATCTATCATACAGTGAATTAAAGGAAGCACAGGTTCAATTTGTCAGTATGGTGATCCAATTAGATTACAAAGAACAAGTAGATGATTTAGGCCAAGTGTTTGATTATGATGGCTTTGTGACAGCTATTGAGGAAGGCAGCGTTCCAAAAACATCCCAAATCAACATTGGGACGTATCAAGAAGTATTTAAAGATTATATAGGAAGTGAGAGACCGTTACTATACGTTGGTTTTTCATCTGCCTTAAGTGGCTCTTATCAAAATGCTTGCTCCGCTTTACGTTTATTAGAAGAAGATCATGGCTCATTGCCAGTACATATCCTAGACACGAAGTCAGCCGCTCTAGGAGAAGGTTTAATCGTTAAAGAAGCTATTCGTCTAAGGGATGAAGGGAAAAGCTTAAACGAGGTCTTAGAGGTCTTAGAAGAAAAGGCCAAACGCTTGCATTCATGGGTGACAGTAAATGATTTAAATCATTTAGAAAGAGGTGGCCGAATCTCTAAAACCACAGCAACTGTGGGTAGCCTGATTAAAATAAAACCAATTATTCATGTCAGCGCGATAGGTGAGCTGGCGAATGTTGGAAAAGTGAGAGGCCGTAAAAAAGCGATTGAGAAAATAGTGAGTGAGACCAAACGAACCATTGAGAACAGTGATGAGCAAATCATTTACATTTCTTACGTGGGAGATCTAGCTGCCGCAGAAATGGCAAAAGCAATGCTAGAAGAAACGATTCCTTCAAAGGGCGTTGAGATACGCAAAATGGGGCCAACAATTGCCAGTCATACTGGATATGGTGCCTTAGCTATCTTTTCATTTGGTGAAGTTAAATAGAGATAAGCAATGAAGATAAGTGTCTTAATCGCATTTATCTTTTTTATTTTGGGCATGTTAAGAGGCTTTGACATAAGTAATAGGGCTATTGTCTAATGTATTAGGCAGACATAAGTGCTGTGTTCAATCATAGTAGAGATAAGGATAGGAGATGGAAAAAATGGGCTTAGGAGCAAAGTTAAAAGAGCAACGAAAACAAAAAGGATTAACCCAAGAAGAGGTGGCTGAAGCGATCTATGTGTCAAGGCAGACAGTATCTAATTGGGAAACGGGAAAGACGTTGCCTGACATAGAGAGCTTAATCGATATTGCTCATTTCTATCACTTATCGTTAGATAGTCTATTATTGAAAGGATCTGATGTCGTGGAAGATATTAAAAAGAAAGAGCGTTTAGCGTCACTAGGCAAATGGAGTATTCTACCTTACTTCTCAACGGCCTTATTATTTATTTTAGAATACCGAGCCCTCAAAACCGATGATATGCTGGGATTAATACTGATAGGGGGCTTATTATTTATTAATGCAGGGGCATTTATTTACTTTGAGAAGGAGAATAAGAGGATTAAAAACAAACCAACTAGACTGACGAGGAGACAAATTACCTTTATTGTGTGTTGTGGGGTGATAGGGTTAGTGTTAGGTTTCCTATCAAGCTATTATCAATTATTGCCATAAAAACATGTAAATAGGCTAGAAACTTCTAACAGTTACAGAACGGTTAAGAGTTTCTAGCCTATTTTTTTATCTAATTTTTCTCGCTGTCTTCTTTTTTAAACAAACGAGCCCAGAATCCTTTTTTAGGTTCTTCTTCAGTGGTTTCTGGTGTTGTTTCGGTCACTTCTTCAGGTGTCTCATCAACGTTCACTTCGTCTAATAAAGTCGGTCCATCCTTGTCAGTATACTGTTTTAAGTTGTCTAGTAAGGTGGTTTGTTGTAGTTGGTTCATTAGAATCTGTTGGTTTTGATTGAGTTCAAATAACCGTTGATTTGTCTGCTCCATACTAGAAGCTAATTCATTGTAGCTTTCTTGTAGGGTATCAAACTGTCTATTTCTTGTATCCAGTTCTTGGCGTAAAATTTCTAAAGTTAAGTGTTCAGACGATTTTTCTTTGACCTTCTCTTCTTTTTCTTCAGGCTCTTCAAGAGTGATACCACGTTCTTTTAGAATATAGGCAACCCCATCTTCGTTCAGATGATTAGTGTTCATATGTTGAACAACATATGTCTCATAGGTGTCTAAATCTGTTTCTTTTAGTTTATTCATAATCGAGTAAACCGTTGCTCTAGGCACATCGTATTGTTTTGAAAATTCTCCAAAAGTTAAAATAGCTACTCACGTCCTTTTTATTATTCTTCAGCTGGGTATAAAAGCTTCTAAACAGATTGTACAGGTTAGACAAGAAAAATTCAAATATAATATGAGAAACCTATCATAAATCCCTTGTGTCACTTATTCTGACAGACTTTTTGGTTAATAATCAAAGACTCTATCTGTACATCCTATAAAATTATGGTTTACTGAAAGGGAAGGAGGCGGTAGCTGTGAGGATTGACCAACAAATAAAAGAGCAACGTCAACTATTAGGAATGACCCAGGAAGAACTAGCAGAAAAATTAAATGTGTCACGCTCTTCTGTGGCTAATTGGGAGAGTGGTCGTAATTATCCAGACATCGGTACGATTTTATTATTATCTGAGGTATTTCATCTGACAGTAGATGAGTTATTAAAAGGAGATAAAACAATGGTGAAAAAAATAGACCATAAGATAAAACGAGGGAATCAGTATCGTGGCATACTAGTAGTGTTCGGGATAGTGGTAGGTGTTCTTTTTTTAGTGACTTTTTGGTATAACTACCGAAACGCTCATTTAGAGATTGTACCGTTACAAGATATTCAAGAAGTGAGTGTGTCATCTCGTGAATTAACAGAAGATACTTTGATTACAGGTCAGGTTGTGTTAGAAAAACACGAAAGGATTGCTTTTTCAGAGGTGGAACTAGAGGATAATCAGATGTTTATTATGGTTCATAAGGAACCGTATCTTTTAAAGGGTCAGGATTACTTTGAGGTAAGTATGAAAGAAATTATGACAACATACGGAGAATGGGTTGTTTCAGACGTCACAAAAATCAATCTTGTTTACTATGATAACCAGATGTTACAAGGAGTTACAAAAGATCAGTTAGTAGAGACGTTTAGTCAAGAAGTTATTTGGGAAAAGTAGTGTCTTTTCGTTGTCTTACATGTGTTTATTTTTGTTTAATATGTACAGTAACAAGACAGAGGAAGAAAAGAGAAAATGACTTGATTGCTGATGGAAAAATGAAAAAGGGTGTCTTATTATCGTTTGATTAAACGTAGGATAGAGAGACACACTAGGTAATTGACAGCGCCTACCGTATAATAAACAAGAAGAGGTGAGGCAATGAGAATTGGAGAAAAAATAAAAACAGAAAGAAAGCGTGTCGGATGGACTCAAGAGGAACTAGCCAATGAACTTAAGGTTTCAAGGGCTACCGTATCCAGTTGGGAAGTCGGTAGACACTACCCGGATATAGGTATGGTTTTTTTAGTTAGTGAGCTGTTCGACATATCTTTAGATGAGTTATTAAGGGGTGAGGACCAGATGATTGAGAACATGGCAGAAGATATGAACCAAGGAAAAAAACGAAAAAAAACCATTCATTACTTAGTTGTTTTACTCAGTCTAACGCTTGTCTTATTACTGTTTATTTCGTACAAGAAGCTAGACAACAAAGACATTCGTTTCTCTAAGGAAATTAAAGGGATTGAGGTCACAGATAAAGGAATCATCATAGCTTTAGATGTGCCTTTTTACAGAAAAGCATCTGCTTATATGGTAGATGGTCCCACAGAAGATGGGATATATGAGGTTCAGTTAGGAACTCGTATTGATTGGCAGGTCACTCATAAAAAAGATATTTATATTCCAAGGGAAGATGAGTTCTACGGGTTAATGAAGCAACTAAATGTCATCTCTCCTAAAGGTGAAGTTCTAGAAAGTATTCTATTAAAATAAAAAAGCTAGAAGAGATAACCTCTTCTAGCTTTTAATTATTTAAAGATTTCTTTTAATTGCGCTGCAACCGCATCGTTGTCTAAGTATTCATCATAAGTAGTCTCAGCACGGTCTACAACTCCTTTATCTGACACAGCAATAATACGATTTGCAATGGTTTGGATAAATTGGTGGTCATGAGATGAGAACAATAATGAATGGTCAAAAGCGATTAAGCCATCATTTAGTGACGTAATTGATTCTAAGTCTAAATGGTTTGTTGGATCATCTAAAACTAAAACATTCGCCTTAGCTAACATCATTTTAGATAGCATACAACGTACTTTTTCCCCACCAGATAAGACATTAACAGGTTTCAATACATCTTCACCAGAGAATAACATACGGCCTAAGAAACTACGTAAGAACGTATTGTCATCTTCTTCTTTTGAGGCATACTGACGTAACCAGTCAAGAATGGTATCATCTGTTTCAAATTCATGAGATGAATCTTTAGGTAGATAAGATTGAGTCGTTGTTACGCCCCATTTAACTGACCCTGTATCAGGTGTTAATTCACCCATTAAAATCTTGAATAAGACCGTTGTCGTGATATCATCTTTTGCGATGAATGCCACTTTATCGTCTTTTCTTAATGTGAATGAAATGTTATCCAATATTTTTTTACCATCAATGGTCATCGATACGTTTTCAACTTGTAGTAAATCGTTTCCGATTTCGCGTTCTGATTTGAACCCAACAAATGGGTAACGACGTGATGATGGTTGGATATCGTCTAATTCAATTTTTTCTAACATTTTTTTACGAGACGTTGCTTGTTTTGATTTAGAAGCGTTCGCGCTAAATCGAGCGATAAAGGCTTGTAATTCTTTTACCTTTTCTTCTTTTTTAGAGTTTTGGTCTGATTGAAGTCTAGCTGCTAACTCACTAGATTCTAACCAGAAATCATAGTTACCCACGAATAACTTGATTTTACCAAAGTCTAAATCGGCCATGTGTGTACATACTTTGTTTAAGAAGTGACGGTCATGGGATACTGTAATAACAGTATTTTCGAAGTTGATTAAAAATTCTTCTAACCAAGCAATAGAATCTCTGTCTAAACCGTTGGTAGGCTCATCTAGTAGTAGAACGTCTGGCTTACCAAAAAGAGCTTGTGCTAATAACACTTTTACTTTTTGTCCAGCAGGTAGTTCAGCCATTTTTAAGTCATGTAATTCTTCAGGAATGTTTAATCCTTGAAGTAAACTTGCTGCCTCAGGTTCTGCTTCCCAGCCATCTAATTCAGCAAATTCTCCTTCTAATTCAGCGGCTCTAATGCCGTCTTCATCAGAAAAGTCAGGCTTCATGTAGATAGCGTCTTTTTCTTTCATAATTTTGTATAATTCTTTATGACCCATGATAACAGTGTTTAACACTGTGTATTCTTCATAATCAAAATGATTTTGCGCTAGTGTAGCTAGACGCTCGTCTGGTCCTAAAGTAACAGAACCTGTTGATGGTTCTAAATCACCAGATAAAATTTTTAAAAACGTTGATTTTCCAGCACCGTTAGCTCCGATTAAGCCATAGCAGTTACCAGGAGTAAATTTAATGTTAACATCTTCGAATAATTTTCTATCTGGGAATTGTAAACTGACGTTTGAAACAGTAATCATATAATCCCTCACCTTTACGTATTTGAATCTTAGTATCTCCACGATTATAACGATTTTAAGACCAGAATACAAGCAACAAAAAAGCCTAGAAGGCAAGTTCAGCTTCCAGACTTAGTTATTACGATTGAGAATCATCTGTGTGATGTGTCGGATGGTTTCTTTTGTTTGTTTTTTATTGTTAGGCAATGTTTCAATTAACGCTAAGGCTTTTTGTGTGTAATCATCAGCTAAAGCGTAAGATTTGTCGACGCCGTGATACTGCACAACTAAATCATGCACAGCTGCAGCATCTTTATCAGTCATCTCTTGTTGTTTATCAAGATAGGGCTTAAATGCTTCCTGATGACCGTCTAACGCACAAATCAATGGTAAGCTGTAAACGCCTTGCTTTACATCTTCTAAGACAGGTTTACCAATCTCTTGTGTTGTTTGTGAGTAGTCGAGGATATCATCCACTATTTGGAAAGCCATGCCAATCGATTTGCCGATGTCTCGGCAGGTATTAGCTAATTTTTTTGAACCACCATTTTCATAACACCCTAAGAAACAGCTAAGAGCAAATAACTCAGCAGTCTTACCAGATATGTTATTTAAATAAGTATCCGTTGTAACAGAGAGATCATAACGATTGGTCATTTGCCCCAATTCGCCTAATAAAACTTTTTCCATACTTGCAGTATTCAGCTGGATACTTTTGAGGGAATCCGTGTATTGAGCGAGCAATTTAAAACAAACAATAAAAAGATAATCCCCAGCATACACAGCAACGTCTTTATCAAACTTTGTTTGTAAGGTTGTCACACCCCGTCTAACATCTGCTTCATCGATGATATCATCATGAATAAGTGTGGCGGTGTGTAAGGTTTCAATAGCAGCGGCTAAAGCAATACTTTTTTCCTGATTGTATTTTTTACCAAAGTCACTGAATAGTAACAAATAAGCAGGTCTTAGTAATTTACCTCCTGCATGAATCATATCAATGATTGTTGATTCAATGTCTTTATCAGGTAAGTTGATGGCATCTGTCATCAAATCAAGGGTTTTATTTAAATCATTTTTTAATGAGGGGAATGGCTCCCACATTGGATGAATGTTCATAACGATACTCCTTCTTCCTATGGTCGTTTAGTCAAAATCAAGTTTAAATTCCTGAATAAATTTAACGTGCTCCATGACATAATTGGCAGCAATCCCAATGGCAATTCCTGCTAATATCCCTATCCATGAGAGAATCGGAAGGTAAAGCATGACTGTCCATGAATGAGCAATCCAACTAGCCACAAGTAATTGGCCAACATTATGCAAAAAACCACCAAATGCACTAATTCCAATGGTACTGATTCGTTTGTGACCTAATTGTTTGAGCAGGCTCATCCCAAAGTAACTCAACAAGGCACCAGCCGCACTGTACATAAGGGTCGAGACAGTCCCACCTAATAACGTGGTCAAAAATAACCGTAAAATAACCAATAAAAAGCTATCTTTCATCGGCATGGTAAAAATAGCGATAATGGTAATTAAATTAGCCAGTCCTAATTTTGCTCCAGGGGCAAAAGCAAAAGGAAAAGGAATCATGTTTTCAAGTAATCCGATGATAACCCCTTGGGCCACGAGTAAAGCAATATAAATAATTTTTTTATTTTGATTCATTATGATTCTCCTATCATAGTCAAAATAGTATCACAAAATCAGGGACGCAACAATCTAAGGTCTTATGAATAAAAAGAAAGTTCTAGAGGATAGACCTCTAGAACTTTACGGAATAACTCATCGTGATTAAGCACTCTCACCATATCGTGATTTTACGTCGCCATACCACCAATTATGTAGGGTTCTTTGTAACCAAGGCATCACCCATTTGTCTAATCCAAAGGCACGTCCAGAACCGTTCATTAATGCAAAGGCTGCAAAGATGAACCAAACGTTAACCCAGTAAAACATACCAGATAGACAGAACATGATTGTCAGAACAATGGTAGCAGCGTTAGCTAACCATGTGAATAAACCAGCGATAATCGCTAGAGCAATTAATAATTCAACAATTGTCATGAATTTTTGCATGAATAGAGCCACTTCAGGATTTGGTAAGAAAATCTTCATAATAGAAGCGAACCAATTTGGCATCTCTTTGAAAACCGTCATTGGTTCTTCACCAAAGGCATAACTTAACCCAAAGACAGGATCAGCAACAGCAGCGACAGCATCCCCAGCAGCTTCAGAAGCTCCAGACGTTGCATCTGCCGTGTTTTGTAACCATTCAAATGGGAAGACTACCGTATCAGAGAACCATGAACCTTCACCAAACCATGTTCCAGGCTTCATAAGTGAGCCATTTCCCACAATTTTTTTCATTGATTCAACTAACCATACGGAACCGTAGAACAGACGAAGAGGAACAGACCATAATACGTTACTGTTACGAGATGTGTGACCTCTAAAGATATTACGCTCATCTTTAATACGGAAGAACTCGTGCATCATGTATTGGAAAGCATAGTAGCCAGAGCGAACATCGAAGAAGTAACGTAAGTTAATCACGTGTTTCATCGCCATTGCAAAGAAGCCACTCATATGAATTTTATCAAAGACACAAGCCACAGCATATTTAGAGCCAATAGATACCATGAAACCATCGTATTTGCCTTTGTATGCTTCTTTTTCACCACCATTGATGTCAGCTAAAATGTTTTTAGCAGCACAATGACCCGTTTGTTCAGCAGCTTGTACGATTTGTGGAGTTGGACGGTTTTCGGCTTCTTCAAAATAAACCAAATCCCCTACAACATAAATGTTCTTATCTTCGTAGCCCTTTGCTTGCATGTACTCGTTTGCTACAAGGCGACTCGCACGTGCAGCTTCCATTTCAAAGGCTTCAGCGTCACTGTTAGCTTTAACACCAGCTGTCCAGATTAACGTGTGAGTATTGATTCTTTCCCCTGATTTAAGCATGATATGGTCCTCAGCCACTTCAACAATAGGCATATCTTTAAGAATCTTCACGCCTTTTTTGTTTAAGTATTTTTCAGCTTTACCAGCATCATTACGATCCAACATGTTTAGAATCGTTGGAGCAGCTTCTACAACCATTAAGTTAATTTCTTCTGGTTTAATTTTATTGTCTTTTGCTAAACGGTCTTTCCAGTCAATTAATTCTCCCACCATTTCAATTCCGGTGAATCCTGAACCACAGACTACAAAGTTTAGCATTGCTTGGCGTTTTTCAGCATCTGGTTCAAGAGCAGCGACTTTAACAGTGTTTTGGATATGTTCTCTTAATTTAATCGCATCATCCATTGACCATAAAGTGAAGCCGTTCTCTTTAACACCTGGCGTCCCAAAATCATTAGGTTCGCCACCCATACCTAGAACAAGATAGTCGAATGAATAAGACCCTTGTTTGGTTTTAACTACTTTGTTTACTTTATCAACATCAACAACAGAATCAGTGACAACACTGACATTTTTTCTCTTGCAGAATAATCTTTGTAAATCGTATTGGATTGCTTCAGGTTCCACACGACCTCCAGCTACTTCGTGTAATTCAGTCATCATTGTTTGATAAGAATGACGATCAATTAACGTAATATGAATGTCGTTATTTTTCTTTAATTTTTTTGATAACATTTTTGTTGCGGCAATTCCTGAATATCCAGCACCGACTACAACAATCTCTGTTTTAGCCATGAAAAATCTCCCTTTCTTTTAAAAAATAATAGTGAATAAAAAAATAAATGCGATGATTACGTGAAATAATTTACACAATCGTACCTATTATATAACCTAGTTAGTGAAAAGTCTAACTATAATTTAGGTTTTTTTTATTTATTTTTTTAATAGGCGGTTAAAATGAGAATTTTGTGAAAAAATTAATTAACTAAAGAAAAAATATTGCAATTGTGTCCATTATGGTATAAAATTATGTGTGTAAATTAGTTCACAATATATCAAATATAAAGGATGGTTTTTTAAAATGAAAATGAAAAAATTAATCTCAGGTGTAACGATTTTAGCAATGTCTACATTGTTGTTAGCTGCATGTGGTGGAAATAATGATACAGAAACAAAAGACACAAAAGCATCAACAGAAGTCGTAGCAGAATCATCAGAAGAAGCAGTAGCTGACGAAGGTGAAGCTAAGAAACTTGCTGGTGGCGATTTACAAGATGGTGAATTTACATTAGAAGAAAAAAATGAAAAAAATGATTACCGCGCAGTCTTTACAATGGTAGTTAAAGATGGCAAAATCGTTGAATCTAAATACGATAACATCAACAAAGATGGTAAATCTAAAACAGAAGACAAAGAATACAATGACATGATGAAAGAAAAATCTGGTACGAACCCAGAAACATTCATCCCAGCATTAAACGAAGCTTTTGTGGCAGCACAATCAGCTGATGGTGTTGACACAGTATCAGGAGCAACGCATTCTGCTGAATCATTCAAAAACTATGCACAACAATTAATCCAAGCATCTCAAGCGGGTAACACAGACAAAATCGAAATTGACAATGGCGCTGAATTAAAAGATGGTGACTATACATTAGAAGAAAAAAATGAATCTAATGGTTACCGTACAGTCTTTACAATCGTAGTGAAAGACGGAAAAATTGCTGAATCTAAATACGATAACGTGAACGCTGAAGGCAAATCTAAAACAGAAGACAAAGAATACAATGACATGATGAAAGACAAAGCTGGCACAAGCCCAGAAACATTCATCCCTGAATTAAATAAAAACTTAGTTGATAATCAACAACCAGCAGAATTTGATGTTGTAACAGGAGCAACACATTCATCTGATTCATTCAAGATGTATGCTGAGCAATTAATCAACGCAGCTGAAAAAGGCGATACAACTAAAATTGAAGTGGACAACTTCGTATTTGAAAAATAAGCAAGATGATAAGCGACGAGTCTTAACTGACTTCGTCGCTTTTTTTATCAGTGAAAATAGCCAATACTAGTATTAACGGTTAAAATGAAACAGAAGTTAAGTTATTAGAAGGAGATGACAAGAATGGTATCAGGATACAAACAATGGAAGAAATTATTACTTATCCCAATGGTAGCAGTAACGTTAACCGCGTGTGGGGACAAAAAAGAGGAGTCTTCGCCTAAACAAGTCACAGACAAACAAGGGGTAGTACTCAACAAAGAGCCTTACGCTGAACAACAATTTCTAATGGGAACCTATGTTAAGATTCAAATTTTTGATGAGGGCAAACAAGATGTACTGGATAAAGGGTTTGACCGTATCAAAGAGTTAGATAAAAAGATTACCGTGAATCAAAAGGGATCAGAAGTAGACGAAATTAATCAAAAAGCAGGAATTGAACCGGTCAAGGTATCAGAAGATGTCTATGATTTAATCAAAGATTCTATCTATTATAGTAAGGACTCAGATGGAGGATTTGATTTAAGCATAGGCCCTATTACTCAGTTGTGGCACATCGGATTTGATGATGCAAGAAAGCCAGAACAAGAGGAAATTGACAAAGCATTAACTTTTGTGGACTATCAAAAAGTGATCTTAAATGATGAAGAAAAATCGGTCTTTTTACCTGAAAAAGGAATGGAACTTGATTTAGGTGCCATTGCTAAAGGGTATATCACAGATGAAGCGGTAGACGTATTGAAAGAAAACGGTGTAACGTCTGGGATTGTTGACCTTGGTGGGAATGTCTATGTGTTAGGCGATAACCCAAAAAGTGAGGACGGCACATGGCGTGTAGGTATTCAAGATCCAAATGAGGTCCGCAATACTATAGTAGGAACGGTTCGTGAAAAAAACAAAACACTAGTGACATCAGGCATTTATGAAAGAAATTTAGAAGTGGATGGCGACGTTTATCATCACTTATTTGATTCACGAACTGGCTATCCTTTTGATAATGAAATAGCAGGTGTGACGATTGTCGCAGACAAGTCAATTGCAGGAGATGGCTTATCTACTGGGGTTTTTGCAAAAGGGGTCAAGGAAGGAATGGCCTATGTTGATTCTTTGGAGGGAGTCGACGCTATTTTTGTCACAAAGGATGATCACATTTACGTGAGTTCAGGACTGACAGATAATTTTGAGTTAAACACGGATTCACCTTATGAGTTACGAGACATTAAGGAGTTAAAATAAAAGAAAAAGAGGGTTGGTGTAAATGACGTTGCCTGTTTTTTTAGAGTTAGTAGAGATTCGGACTAAATTAGCGAGTCTGTTTCCCTTTCTTATTGGCCTGTTGTTCTCATGGTATTATTTTGAAGAAGTGAATGTTAGCCACATGCTATTGTTTTTTGTAGCTATGTTGGTCTTTGATATGGCCACGACAGCGATTAACAATTTAATGGATTACAAAAAAGCAAAGAATGATACCTATCAAGTAGAGACAAATATTATTGGTAAAGCACATCTTGATGCTAAAAAAGTCAGTTACTTAATCTATGGGATGATTACTTTATCTAGTCTCATTGGTATCTATCTGACCGTACAGACGAGTATCCTCTTATTAGGAATGGGGGGCTTGTGCTTTCTTATCGGTATTTTCTATACGTTTGGACCTGTCCCTTTGTCACGCATGCCACTAGGGGAATTATTTAGTGGCGTGACGATGGGATTTGGCATCTTCTTTATTACGATTTATTTGAACGTGTTTCAGCTAGACGTGATCCAGTTGGCTTTTTCCAAGGGGCAATTTATCCTAACCGGAAGTATTAAGGAGCTTTTTGTCATTGTCTGGGCATCTGTGCCAATGATGTTCACCATTGCGAACATCATGCTTGCTAACAATCTTTGCGACTTGGATCAAGATATATCGAATCACCGCTATACTTTACCCTATTATATAGGTAAGAAAACCGGTGTCATTTTATTTAATGTGCTGATGTATGCCTGTTATGTCTTTATTTTGGTTGGAGTCTTTATAGGCATCTATCATTGGAGCATGTTGGTTGTGTTTATTACATTTCCTTTAATTCGTAAATTATTGACACAATTTAATGGAAAACAAGAGAAAGAAACCACGTTTTCTGTGGCAATAAAAAATTTGGTTGTATTTAATGGTTTTCAGATTCTAGGATTGGTTATGGGCATTGTTGTTAAATAAAAAGCATTAAAAGTCGTTTTTTGAATGACTTTGAATGCTTTTATTTATTAAAGGATAAGAAAAATAAAAATTTATGATAACAAAGGGATGATGTACAAATATTAGTGATTAGTTGTTGATATAAAATAAAAATTAAATAAAATAATTCATTTAACCTTGATTAAATATATTCTGGTGGTATAATACCTGTGTAACTTATATAAAAAGTATATTAAAAAAACAGAATAGGAGAGAATTATTATATGAAAAAAGTTAAATTAACTACGGTAACATTGGCTTTATTAGCAGGAACTATAATGACACCTGTAGTGTCATACGCTGAAAATAATGATAGTGAAGTACAAATAGAGGAACTAACTGATAAAAAAGGTTCTGAAGAAAAAAAATTAGAAGCATCACAAGCTGCAGCACAAGAAGAAATTACACAATTGATGTTAGATGATAAATTAACACCCGATGAGTCAAGAGATGCAAGTAACGCTGTTATCGGAGCAACTACAGTTGCTGAAGTAAATAATATTATGGATCAAACAAGAGAGTTAGCAGCATCTAAAGATCCTGAATATGCTCAAAGTGCACTTGAAGCAGCACAAGCTGCAGCACAAGAAGAAATTACACAATTGATGTTAGATGATAAATTAACACCCGATGAGTCAAGAGATGCAAGCAACGCTGTTATCGGAGCAACTACAGTTGCTGAAGTAAATAATATTATGGATCAAACAAGAGAGTTAGCAGCATCTAAAGATCCTGAATATGCTCAAAGTGCACTTGAAGCAGCACAAGCTGCAGCACAAGAAGAAATTACACAATTGATGTTAGATGATAAATTAACACCTGATGAGTCAAGAGATGCAAGTAACGCTGTTATCGGAGCAACTACAGTTGCTGAAGTAAATAATATTATGGATCAAACAAGAGAGTTAGCAGCATCTAAAGATCCTGAATATGTTCAAAGTGCACTTGAAGCAGCACAAGCTGCAGCACAGGAAGAAATTACACAATTGATGTTAGATGATAAATTAACACCTGATGAATCAAGAGATGCAAGTAACGCTGTTATCGGAGCAACTACAGTTGGTGAAGTAAATAATATTATGGATCAAACAAGAGAGCTAGCAGCCTCTAAAGAAGAGAAAGACAAAGCATTGGAAGCAGCTAAAAAAGAGGCGTTAGACGAATTATTTTCAATGTTAACAGCAGGAGATATTGAATTAGAAGCGTATAACGAAGCCGTTTCTTTATTAGAAGCAGCAACAACAGTAGAAGAAGTAGAATCAATCATGGAGAATGTAAAAGCAACAATAGTAGACCCAGTAGACCCAGTAGACCCAGTAGATCCAGTAGACCCAGTAGACCCAGTAGACCCAGTAGACCCAGTAGACCCAGTAGATCCAGTAGATCCAGTAGACCCAGTAGACCCAGTAGATTCAACAAACCAAAATGTTCAAAAACCGGAAGATAAAAATAGTGATAATTCAGTGAAAAAAATAGTAAAAAAAGAGGTTACTAGTGGTACTAGTTTGCCTCAAACAGGTGAAAAATCTAATGCTGGATTAGTAACAGGAGGATTAATTTCAATTTTAACAGGGGCATTTGTATTCTTTAGAAAAAAATAAAAGAGATTTTTGGGTGTGATATTAATTGAGAAGAGATCAATTTAAAGGTGATAAAAAATCAAATAGTAATAGAATAATAACTATATTTATGATTTTATTATTAACTCTCTGTTGTTTTATCTATTTTATTAGTCAGAAAGTTACTGAGCCAAATTCTATAAAAATAGAAGAGACAATAAGTCAAGTAACCAAAATAGATCCTCAAGAAGAAAAAAAAATAAAAAATACAATTGATAGTTTGAATAAGTTATACACTGATAAAAGAGCACGTACATTTAGAGATGATGTTAATAGTACAGAACTGAGTGATTTCAAATCAGATATTGATAAGATTCAAGATGAAAAATTAAAATTAAGATTTGAATCTGAGTATAGGCGTGCTCTTGATAGTATGGAAATAAAGGGTCTGAATTATGAAGACTAAACGTTGAAAGTATGCTTGAAAAAGACTTAGAAGGTAATTGGAGATGTCCATTTTGTAAAGGGCATTTATAAGAAAGCTAATTTATATTAAGAAGGTGATTCCTGTATTGAACAGGAGTCATCTTTTTTAGATTTCATTGTTATGTGTAATTATTGTGGTAAGTCATATAGCCCTTACTACTTTTTTAATTCTTCTATATGATGATATTCTTTTAATATTTTATTTCTCCATGTTTCTCATAATACGTTTTAAACTGTAAAAAAGATTAAATTAATCAGTTAAAGTCGTCTTGATTTAACGAATAGCTACCTTTTACTTTTGTAGGATATTTTGTTAATCTTTCTCGTTTTTAGACATAGATTTATTGTGAATTAATTTTACAAAATAGTATTGATAGATAGTACTTAATTATCCTTGAATTGATTATTATTTATATTATTCATGATTTTAATCCATATATAAGAATGCAATCAATACTTGTCATGTTCATGGTAATACACTATATATGAATTCTAAATCCTTATTCCTGAGGACAATCACATAATTAATATAAAAATACTGTGTAAAAGTTATTGACTACGAGACCATAAAATTATACAGAACGAGTTCAAAAAACATGAGTTATAATTAAAATATAATCTAATAAACGTTTTTAAATAAGTATTCAGAAGCCTTAATATACGATAGTGTTGATTTTGTTCCCAGAGATGTTATAATATTTGTGTGGTTTATAATATAATGTCAATAAAATATGAATAGGAGAAATATTAATGAAAAAAGTTAAATTAACTACAGCTACATTGGCACTACTAGTTGGTACTGCAGCAGCACCAATTATTTCTACAGCAACTTCAGCAGAGGACGCTATTAAACAGGAGCAAGAAGCAGGCGATGCATGGGAAGCAGCAGCTAAGGAAGCAGCAGCTAAGGAAGTAGCAGAAGAAGAAGTTATAGACACACCAACAGCAGAAGAAGGCGCTAAAGGTGAAGAAGACCATTCAAACGCATGGGAAGAAGCAGTAAAACCTAAAGAAGAAGTGACAGATACGCCAACAGCAGAAGAAGGCGCTAAAGCAGAAGAAGAGCATTCAAATGCATGGGAAGAAGCAGTAAAACCTAAAGAAGAAGTGACAGATACGCCAACAGCAGAAGAAGGCGCTAAAGCAGAAGAAGAGCATTCAAATGCATGGGAAGAGGCAGTAGCATTAGAAAATGCTAAAGACGAAGCATTTTCTGAATTAAAAGACTTATTTGAAGAAGGTTTAGTTTCTTATGAAGAGTCAATGGAATTAACAGATAAAATCAACACAGCTAAAACAATTCAAGAATTAAAAGATTTAGGATTGTTATCTGTTAAAGAGACTGTTAAAGAAGAAGAATGGAATACACCAACAGCAGAAGAAGGCGCTAAAGAAGAAGAAGACCATTCAAACGCATGGGAAGAAGCAGTAAAACCTAAAGAAGAAGAGTGGGATACACCAACAGCAGAAGAAGGCGCTAAAGAAGAAGAAGACCATTCAAACGCATGGGAAGAAGCAGTAAAACCTAAAGAAGAAGAATGGGATACACCAACAGCAGAAGAAGGCGCTAAAGAAGAAGAAGACCATTCAAACGCATGGGAAGAAGCAGTAAAACCTAAAGAAGAAGAATGGGATACACCAACAGCAGAAGAAGGCGCTAAAGAAGAAGAAGACCACTCAAATGCGTGGGAAGAAGCAGCTAAAGATGCTGAAGATAATAAAGATCCAGAAGTAGACCCAGAGGTAGACCCAGAGGTAGACCCAGAGGTAGACCCAGAAGTAGACCCAGAAGTAGACCCAGAAGAAAAACCTGAAGTAGATCCAGAAGTAGACCCAGAGGTAGACCCAGAGGTAGACCCAGAAGTAGACCCAGAGGTAGATCCAGAAGTAGATCCAGAAGAAAAACCTGAAGAAGTTACTAAAGATAAAGTTATTAAAAAAGTTGTTGCAGCAGACAACAAAAAAGAAGTTGCTAAAGTTTTACCACAGACAGGTGAAAAATCAACAGTTGGTTTAGCTATCAGTGGATTGGTATCAATGTTAGCAGCAGGTTTCGTTTTTTTCAGAAAAAAATAATTAATTAGGATTGTTGAAATTTGAGAGCGGAACGTAAAGAGTTGAGAAAACGCCAACAAAGAAAAATTAAGTATGCTGTTCTAATTATTTTTCTTTTGATCCTTGTCATAGCAGTTGGTACAACAAAACTATTAAAATCATCCAATAAGTCATCAACTAATGTCGAGACAATTGCAACATCTAATAGTAGTACGATCAACAGTGGTGTTAATAAGAAAGATACAGAAGGAAGAGATATAAGGGAAACTTTGAATATGATGTTAAATTTATACTCTAATGTATCTGAAAAAATTCTACGAGAAGATCTTACTCTTGAAGAGGTAGATGATGTGCAAACTAGCATCGATAAATTGGAAGATAGTAAAATGAAAAGTGAATTAAATTACCAACTAGGTGCTATCAGAGATAGTTTATCTCAACAATAATGTTGTTAGTAGAAGAAGTGGAATAAACATATTCCACTTCTTTTTTATCTTAATTTATAAGGAGTGAGTCATAATGAATAAGAAACAATACGTATGTGATAAATGTGCGAACACAAGCTATGTCTCAGATCAGTTTCAAGCAACAGGTGGTAATTTTGCGAAGATATTTGACGTACAGAACAAGAAATTTATTACCATTAGTTGTCAAAGATGTGGTTTTACTGAATTGTACCGTTCAGAAACAACAGATGGCATGAATGTATTAGATTTTCTAATAGGTGGTTAAGCTAAATCAGTCTATGATTTAGCTTTTTTTATGGATTGACTAGGCTTTCATACCTATGTTTGTTAAAATATAAATAACAGAATCAAGAAAAGAAGGTGCCATCAGTGAAAGTCACTATTAAAGATATAGCAGCAATTACAGGGGTTTCAACGACCACGGTTTCTCAAATTTTGAATAACAAAGGGGAACGCTTTAGTGAAGACACGCGTCAAAAAGTATTAAAAGCGGTAGAAGAACATGATTATAATCCGGATTATTTTGCTAAAAATATGGTGCAGCGTCAATCAAAAACCATTGGTATGATTGTCCCAGATGTCACAGATTTTTTCTTCTCTAAGGTTATTGAAGGGGTCGAAACGTACCTAACCAAAAAAGACTACATGATTCTACTGTGTAATTCGAACCACTCAGCAGAGAGGGAAAAAAATTACATTAAGCAATTGCGTAATCGTTCTGTTGCGGGTATCATTTTGGCAAGTCCGAATTCTATTGAGTTAGAGAGTAATTTAAAGGATAGTCCTTATATTTTGATTGATAGAGGGATTAACACACGAGAAGAAGGTAACTTGTTGGTAAAAGAATACGAAGGTGTCTATGAAGCGATTCAACATCTGATTGATAACGGGCATAAAAAAATTGGCATGCTGACAAATGAATCCGGTTACTATGAGATGACGGAGAGATATCAAGCCTATGCTAATTGTTTGGTTGATAATGAAGTAGTGGTGGATAAGACTTACATTGAAGATGGGCCAGTGACGATTGAAGGGGGCTATACGTCAGCCAAGCGATTACTTGAAAAAACGGAAGTAACAGCTCTTTGCTGTGGTAATGATCAAATGGCAATTGGTGCGTACCGAGCCGCTTATGAAAAAGGCTTACGTATTCCAGAAGACTTATCGATTATTGGGTTTGATGATATAGAAATCGTCTCTTATTTGAATCCTCCATTGACAACCGTGGCACAACCAACTTTTGATATCGGCTACACTGCAGCAACGTACCTACTGGGTGCTATAGAGCATCCAGAACAGCCGATTCCGAATAAAACTTTTGAGACAAAATTTATTGAAAGAGATAGCGTATCAGTGATTGACGGGGCATAAAACCTATGTTATTCTGTATATGTAAGCGCTGTACTTGTAAAACATTATTTAGTAAACCGATTTACTAACGTTTACTACTGGACGTAAATCGGTTTACTTAAAGGAATTGGGGACTGAGTATAATGAGAATGGTAGATTTAATCAAGAAAAAGAGAGATGGAGACGTTTTAACGAAAGATGAGATCGATTACATCGTAACGGGCTACACAACGGGTGATGTAACGGATTATCAAATGAGTGCTTTTTTAATGTCTGTGTTTTTCAAAGATATGACAGATGAAGAAATTACTAACTTAACTATGGCGATGAGTCAATCAGGAGATGTGATCGATTTATCTGATATCAAAGGGATTAAGGTCGATAAACATTCAACTGGTGGCGTTGGTGATACAACCACACTTGTACTAGCACCTTTAGTTGCCTCTGTTGATGCTGCTGTAGCCAAAATGAGTGGTCGTGGATTAGGTCATACAGGTGGAACGATTGATAAATTAGAAGCAATTCCAGGCTTCCAAGTGGAAATTCCAAATGAACAATTTTTAAAATTAGTTAATGAAAGCTGTGTGGCTGTTACAGGACAATCTGGAGACTTAGCACCAGCTGATAAAAAAATATACGCGTTGCGAGATGTAACCGCTACAGTGGATTCAATCCCGTTGATTGCAAGTTCTATTATGAGTAAAAAAATTGCTTCAGGTGCTGATGCGATTGTACTAGACGTAACAACAGGCGATGGAGCCTTTATGAAGAACATTGAAGACGCTGAAAGATTGGCGCACACAATGGTACGTATTGGTAAATTAGCGAACCGTCAAACCATGGCAATCATTTCAGACATGTCACAACCTTTAGGTAACGCCATCGGTAATGCGAATGAGATTAAAGAAGCCATTGATGCTCTTCGTGGTGAAGGTCCTGAAGATTTAATGGAAATGGTTTACACCTTAGGAAGCCAAATGGTTGTACTTGCTGAAAAAGCGACAACGTTAGAAGAAGCACGCAGCATGTTAGAAGAAAGCATTGCTAACGGTAAAGCGATTGAGAAATTCAAAGAAATGATTCGCAATCAAGGTGGGGATGACAGTGTTGTCGATCATCCAGAAAAATTACCTCAAGCGAAATACATTATTGAAGTACCAGCAAAAGAAAGTGGTATTGTTTCTAAAATTGTAGCTGACCAAGTTGGGATTGCTGCTATGATGCTAGGCGCAGGGCGTCGAACAAAAGAAGAACCAATTGATTACGCAGTTGGTCTATACTTAAACAAAAAAGTAGGGGACAAAGTAGAAGTTGGGGAGTCTTTAGTAACGATTCAAGCGAACCGAGAAGAGGTTCAAGATGTGATGGATGTTATTTATAACAATATCACGATAGGCGAAAGCGGCGAAGAGCCAACATTGATTCATAAGGTAATAACCGAATAAAAAAATACTATCCATCAATAACGTTCATATTATGTAATAATATGTTGATTATTTTTGTGAAAGATAGTATCTTTTATTATAGGATTAGAACAATCTTTTTTAAGTCTTTTTTACCTAATTTAATGAGAGCCTATACCAGAACGGTAGTTTTTTAATGTTAAGAATTAAAAGAAATGTTTTTATTGCTTTAAAGTAAAAATTTCCAAATTATTCTCCCATAATGAAGCTAAAAATAGTAATATATAGGTAGGGTATTTAAGACTATAAAAGGTGGAAGGAGGTTCGCTTTTGCAGTAAATGGAACTTTCTCTGTTTTAAATCATGATGAACGTTGGATACAAAGTTAAATAAAGATAGGAGTCATGACGATGAGTGAAAAAGAGCAATGGATTGCTCAGGCAATACATGCATGTAACAATGCTTACGTTCCCTACTCTAAATTCCCGGTAGGAGCGGCCCTTGTAACAAAAACAGGAGAGGTTTATGAAGGTTGTAATATTGAAAATGCATCGTTTGGTTTAACCAACTGTGCAGAAAGAACGGCCTTTTTCAAAGCTGTATCTGAAGGAAACAAGGAGTTTCAACACCTAGTTGTTGTAGGTAACACAGAAGCTCCCATATCACCTTGTGGCGCGTGTCGTCAGGTTATGGCTGAATTTTGTTCGCCAGATATGCCTGTGACTCTTGTCAGCGAATCAGGAGAAACAAAAGAAACAACCGTGGCATCCTTACTGCCATACTCATTTGATAAAGATCAAATGTAATTAATTTAGGTGTTAAAAAAAATAAGATAAATAGTGGAGGGAACAACATAATGAAAAAAAGTACTATTTTTAAATCAGGTTTAGTTTTAGCTCTAGGATTAACATTAACAGCATGTGGTGGAAATGATAAGAAAGACGACGCTAAAACAGATGATTTCTCAGCAGCACTAGTTACCGACTTAGGTGGAGTAGATGATAAATCATTTAACCAATCAGCTTGGGAAGGTTTACAAGAGTGGGGTTCTGAAAACGGAAAAGAAAAAGGTAAAGGCGGATTTAACTATTACCAATCTAACTCAGATGCAGAATTCTTACCTAACTTAAACACAGCAGTAAATGATGGCTTCTCAGCAGTATTTGGTATCGGATTTAAATTACAACCAGCTATTGAAGACATTGCTGGAAGTAACCAAGACACAGAATTTGTTATTATTGACTCAGTAGTAGAAGGTAAAGATAACGTAGCATCAGTTGTCTTCAAAGATAACGAAGCATCTTACTTAGCAGGTATTGCAGCAGCTCAAACAACAAAAACGAAAAAAATCGGATTTGTTGGTGGACAAGAGGGCGAAGTTATTGGTCGTTTCCAAGCAGGATTTGAAGCTGGAGTAGCATCAGTTGATCCAGATATCAAAGTTGACGTTCAATATGCAGGTTCATTCGGTGATGCAGCTAAAGGTAAATCAATCGCAGCAGCAATGTACAAAGGTGGCGTTGACGTAATCTTCCACGCTTCAGGAGATACTGGTAACGGTGTATTCTCAGAAGCTCGTGACATCATGAAAACTAAACCAGCTGATCCAGTATGGGTAATCGGAGTTGACCGTGACCAAGAAGAAGAAGGTAAATACGACGGTGGTAACGTAACATTAACATCAACACTTAAAGGTGTAGGTACTGTTGTTAAAGATATCGCAACAAAAGCAGAAGCTGGTGAATTCCCTGGTGGTGAAACATTAGTTTACGGTTTAGCTGATGGTGGTGTTGATTTAACAGAAGGTCAATTAACAGACGATGTTAAAAAAGCAGTAGAAGATGCTAAAACAGAAATTAAAGATGGTAAAGTAGAAGTTCCAGAAAAACCAGCAAAATAATTAAATAATTATTATTAGGTTTTTAGTCAGTCGTCTCGTTCAAAGTATTTATCCGAAATAGTTAGGAAGTGAAGAAAGTGAATAAATCACAGTCTGTGATTGAAATGAAGAACATTACAAAAGCTTTTGGAACATTTAAAGCCAACGACAATATTAATTTAAACGTAAAAAAAGGTGAAATTCACGCGTTGTTGGGCGAAAATGGTGCTGGTAAGTCAACATTAATGAACATCTTATCTGGATTGTTAGAACCTACTTCTGGAACAATTCTTATTAATGGGAAAGAAGAAAAAATCGCGAATCCTACTGTCGCAAATCATTTAGGTATTGGGATGGTTCATCAACATTTCATGTTGATTGATAACTTTACAGTAGAAGAAAATATTGTCCTAGGCAGCGAACCAACAAAGTCAGGCGTTCTTGATAAAAAGAAAGCCTACGAAGACATTATGGCTGTTTCGGATAGATATGGATTCAAGATTGACCCTAAAGAACTTGTTAGTAACATCTCTGTAGGGATGCAACAACGTGTTGAAATCTTAAAAACCCTTTATCGTGGGGCGGAGATTTTAATTTTCGATGAGCCAACAGCTGTATTAACACCTCAAGAAATCGATGAGTTAATCGCGATTATGCATGGTTTGGTTAATGAAGGTAAGTCAATCGTTTTAATCACACATAAGTTAGATGAGATTAAAGCCGTGGCTGACCGTTGTACGGTTATCCGTCGAGGTAAGAGTATTGAAACAGTAGAAGTTGCTGACGTGACACAACAAGATTTAGCTGATTTGATGGTTGGCCGTTCGGTGTCATTTAAGACACCGAAAGGACCAGCACATCCAACAACTCCAGTCTTAAAAATCAATGATTTAGTGGTAAAAGAAAATCGTGGGTTAGATGCAGTGAAGGGCTTGAACTTAGAAGTAAGAGCCGGTGAAGTTGTAGGGATTGCCGGAATCGATGGTAATGGTCAAAGTGAATTATTACAAGCGATTGCTGGTATGCGTAAAGTAGAATCTGGCACCATTGAAATCAATGGCAAAGACATGACTAATTTACGTCCACGTCAAATTACTGAAAATAGTATGGGACATGTTCCAGAAGATAGACATCGTTATGGGTTAGTTCTACCAATGACTTTATCTGAGAACATTGCGCTACAAACATACTACAAAGAACCACTGAGTAAAAATGGTCTCTTGAATTATGGAGAGATTAATACTCATGCAAGAAAATTAATCGAAGAATTTGATGTTCGAACACCAAGCGAGTTAGTACCAGCTAGTGCCTTATCTGGTGGTAACCAACAAAAAGCGATTATTGCTCGTGAAATTGACCGAGACCCAGATTTATTAATGGTGTCTCAACCAACTCGTGGGTTAGACGTTGGGGCGATTGAGTATATTCACAAGCGCCTGATTGAACAACGTGATAATGGTAAAGGTGTTTTAGTTGTCAGTTTTGAATTAGATGAAATTTTAAATGTGTCAGATCGTATTGCTGTAATGTTTGAAGGAAATATTACAGGTATTGTAGATGCAAAAGAAACCAATGAACAAGAACTAGGTCTATTAATGGCCGGTGTACCTCTTGAGGAAGTAAGGAAAGGGGCGACGGATAGTGAGTAAACATCGTTCAACAATTAAAAATATATCAGTGCCAGTACTTTCCGTACTATTCGGTTTATTATTAGGCGCAATTATCATGGCAGCCTTTGGTTACAATCCTTTTACAGGATATGGCGCTATGTTACAAGGGGCCTTTGGTCGTCCTTATAACGTAGGTGAAGTGATTCGTTTAGCAACACCGCTAATCTTAACAGGGTTAGGATTCTCAGTTGCTTACACGGCAGGATTCTTTAATATTGGTCTTTCAGGTCAAGCATTGTGTGGTTGGATTGTTTCAATCTGGTTAGCAATGACATTCCCTGATTTACCAAAAATCCTTTTAGTACCATTATGTATCATTGCAGGAACGATTGCAGGGGCATTATGGGCAGGAATTGCCGGGTACCTAAAAGCTCAATTCGGTACCAGTGAAGTTATTGTCACAATTATGTTAAATTATACTATTTTACATATTAGTAATCATTTGGTTCGTTATGTCTTTACAGATGATGCTGATGCAACAAAACAAATTAGTCAAAATGCTAGTTTAAGAGCCAATTTCTTAACACAAATGACAGAAGGTTCTCGATTGAATATGGGTATCTTCTTAGCCATTGCGATGATTTTTGTTGTATGGGTATTAATGAATCGTACAACAGTCGGATTTGAATTACGTTCTGTTGGTTTGAACCCTGATGCATCTGAGTATGCAGGGATGAACTCTAAGAAAAACATTGTCTTAGCAATGTTAATTTCTGGAGGATTAGCAGGTATGGGTGGTGTTGTAGAGGGTCTAGGAACATTCCAAAACCTTTACGTACTAGGTTCGGTACCTACTATTGGATTTGATGGTATGGCGGTATCTCTACTAGGTGGAGGTAACCCAATTGGTATTTTAATTTCAGCTCTATTATTTGGGGTTCTGAAAATTGGTGGATTGAGTATGCCTGGTAGTGCAGGAGTACCTAATGAGATTGTAGAAATCGTGATCGCTTCTATTATCTTCTTCATCGGAATTAGTTATGCGATTCGTTTTATTTTAGATAAAATGAATACAAAAGAAAAAGCTGCTAAGAAAGGAGATGCCTAGTATGGTTTCAATGTTATCAATAATTGTCTCATCAGCCTTGGTGTATTCTGCTCCTTTAATCTTTACAGCTTTAGGAGGAACTTTCTCTGAACGAAGTGGTGTCGTTAACGTTGGTTTGGAAGGGATTATGACCATTGGTGCCTTTAGTGCCACAGTCTTTAACCTCTTTACTGTTGATACTTTCGGTAGTATGACGCCTTGGGTTTCTATGTTGTTTGGTGGATTAGTGGGAGCAGTGTTCTCATTAATTCATGCTGTTGCAACAATTAATTTAAGAGCGGATCATATTGTCAGTGGTACAGTAATCAACTTGATGGCTCCTGGTTTAACAGTGTTCTTAACAAAAATGATTTTTGATGGACACGGTCAAACAGACATGATCAAACAAACATTCGGGAAATTCAGTTTCCCAATTCTAAAAGATATTCCTGTTGTAGGACCTATTTTCTTCACAGGAACCTCTGCTCCAGCTTATGTAGCGATTGTGATTGCGTTTATTTCTTATTTTGTTATCTATAAAACAAAATTTGGTTTACGTTTACGTGCTGTAGGTGAAAACCCTCAAGCAGCAGATACATTAGGAATCAACGTGTATGGTATGAAATATGCCGGTGTGGTTCTTTCTGGTTTATTAGGTGGTATGGGGGGAGCCGTTGCGGTTCAATCAATATCAGGTCAGTTCTCTATCTCAACGATTGCAGGTCAAGGTTTTATCGCCATGGCAGCGATGATTTTTGGTAAGTGGAACCCAATCAGTGTTATGTTAGCAGCGATATTCTTTGGCTTATCTCAAAGTTTGGCTGTTATCGGAAACTCGATTCCCGGTATCAGAGAATTACCAGCTGTTTACTTACAAGCGGCACCTTATGTATTAACAATTATCGTATTAGTAGCATTTATCGGTAAATCACAAGGACCAAAGGCAATTGGAAAAACTTATGTAAAATCAAAATAAGCCCAAGAACGTGCCAAAGTCTTTATTCTTTGGCACGTTTGTTATAAATTAAATTTTTTGGAAGAAGGTCGACTTTAATGTATAAACGTATTCATTTAGTGGTATTAGACTCTGTGGGAATTGGTGAAGCACCAGATGCAGATAAATTTGGTGATGCAGGTAGTCATACGTTAGGTCATATTGCAGAAGAAGCAGGACTTGTTGTGCCAGAAATGGAACAATTAGGACTTGGAACCATTGAAGCGTTGAAAGGCGTAAAAGCGGTAGAAGATCATAAAGGATATGTGACAAAATTAGAAGAAATTTCTGTTGGAAAAGATACAATGACAGGTCACTGGGAAATTATGGGATTAGACATTCAAACACCCTTTAGAGTATTCCCAGAAGGATTCCCACAAGATTTACTAGATAAAATTACTGAATTTTCAGGACGTAACATCATTATGGGAGCAAACAAACCTTATAGTGGTACGAAAGTTATTGATGACTTTGGTCCAGAACAAATGGAAACAGGCTCATTAATTATCTACACATCAGCGGATCCTGTGCTACAAATTGCGGCTCATGAAGATATTATTCCATTAGATGAGTTGTATCGTATTTGTGAGTATACTCGTGAGATTACCAAAGATGATCCTTACATGATTGGTCGTATTATCGCAAGACCGTATGTCGGTGAACCAGGCAACTTCACAAGAACACCAAATCGTCATGATTATGCGTTAGATCCATTTGGTAAAACAGTACTAGATTCATTGAAAGACAATGGTAAAGATGTGATTGCTGTTGGTAAAATCAACGATATCTTTAACGGACAAGGTATCACAGATGCTGTTCGTACTAAATCTAATATGGATGGTGTCGATCAATTATTGAACGTGATGAAAGAGGATTTCACTGGGTTAAGCTTTACTAACCTTGTTGACTTTGACGCATTATTTGGTCACCGTCGTGATGTGAAAGGGTATGCTCAAGCATTGGAAGATTTTGATGCACGCTTACCTGAAATTTACGAGGCAATGGGTGAGGATGACCTGTTACTTATCACAGCAGACCATGGTAATGACCCAACGTATCCAGGAACAGACCACACAAGAGAGTATGTACCATTATTAGCTTACAGCAAGAACATGACAGGTCAAGGAACCATTAAGCAAGGTCATTTCTCTGATATTTCAGCAACGATTGCTGAGAACTTTGGTGTACCAGCAACAGAAAACGGAATTAGTTTTTTAGATCAATTAAAGTAAGGGGATAAAACACATGTCATTAAGCACACAATTAAAAGAAACAGCACAATATATTCAAGAACAAGGGGTAGGCAAGGTTGATTTTGGGTTGATTTTAGGCTCAGGTTTAGGTGAATTAGCGGATGAAATCACAGATAGAATTGCGATTCCTTACGAAAATATTCCACATTTCCCAGTATCAACAGTGGTTGGTCATGCGGGTCAATTAGTTTATGGTACGTTATCAGGTAAAAAAGTATTAGCAATGCAAGGTCGTTTCCATTACTATGAAGGTCATTCAATGCAAACAGTGACATTCCCAGTACGTGTGATGAAAGCTTTAGGAGCGGATTCATTGATCGTAACGAATGCAGCTGGTGGTGTGAACACATCATTCTCACCAGGAGATTTAATGTTAATCACAGATCAAATTAACTACACTTTTGATAACCCATTGATTGGTTTAAATGAAGATGACTTAGGACCACGTTTCCCTGATATGTCAGAAGCTTACGATAAAGCTTATGGTATTGAAGCGAAAAAAGTAGCCGACGAATTGAAAATCACTTTACAAAAAGGGGTTTACATGGGTTACTCAGGACCTACTTACGAAACACCAGCAGAAATCCGTATGTCTCGTTTATTAGGGGCAGATGCTGTTGGTATGTCAACAGTTCCTGAAGTGATTGTTGCCAACCATATGTCAATGCGTGTTCTAGGAATTACATGTGTGACAAACTTAGCAGCAGGTATGCAAGCTAACTTAAACCATGCAGAAGTAGTGGAAACAACAGAACGCGTGAAAGCAGACTTTAAACAATTAGTGAAATTAACATTAGAAAGAATTTAAGGAGCGATTATCTAAATGAGCGTACATATTGGAGCAAAACAAGGCGAGATTGCAGATAAAATTTTATTACCTGGAGATCCACTAAGAGCGAAATATATCGCAGAAACTTTTTTAGAAAATCCAGTGTGTTATAACGAAGTTCGTGGCATGTTAGGTTATACAGGGACGTATAAAGGACATAAAGTGTCTGTTCAAGGAACAGGTATGGGAATTCCTTCTGCGTCAATTTACATCAACGAATTAATTCGTGAGTACGATGTTAAAAAATTATTACGCGTGGGAACATGTGGCGCGTTAAGAAAAGATGTTCATGTGCGTGATCTTGTTTTAGGTCAAGCAGCCGTGACAAATTCAGCCTTCATGAACGCTGATTTCCCAAATCATACATTTGCTCCTATTGCAGATTTTGATTTGTTACAAACAGCGCACACCATTGGTAAAGAAAAAGGATTTAATATTCATGTAGGAAATGTACTATCTGATGATAGTTTCTATAAAGATGATTTATCAGATACATTTAAACTAGGTGATTACGGTGTTTTAGGTGTTGAAATGGAAGCCGCAGTGCTTTACTATTTAGCCTCTAAATACGGTGTTCAAGCACTGGCTTTAATGACGGTTAGTGATCACATGATTACAGGAGAAGAAACGTCATCAGAAGAACGTCAATCAACGTTTGATGAAATGATGATTGTTGGTTTAGAAACCTTAATCAAAGAATAAAAATAAAAAGAAGCTTGGAATCTATGATTCCAAGCTTCTTTTTTTAGTTGATCTGTTTATTAACAATGGAGCGGGCAATTTTTTCACGCATAGTTAACTCATTGATGCCGTAAGTTTTTTCATAGTAAGTAATCAACAAATCCATTGTAAAAATTTGAGATACTTTTCCTGTAAGGGAACCGCCATTAAGTAAGTATTCTTCAATCGCGGTCTGTAATACCACATCGCTTAACTGAGCAATAGGTGATAGAACGTAGTTAGTCACCGAAATAATGCGTGCCTTATTTTCTTTGGCTACAACCAGAGCATCATAAACGTCTTGGGTTTTGCCTGTTAAACTAAAGGCGATAACCACATCTTCTTCATTAAAAAGAGCCGCTGTCATGGCTTGGTAGTGAGGGTCTGTGATGGCTTGAGCACTCAGTCCCCCTCGTAAGAAACGAGATTGCATGTCTTGCGCTGTAATACCACTTGATCCAACACCAAAAATATAAATCCGTTTCGCTTGATGGATGATACTAGCTGCTTCTGCTAATTTTTCTTCATCAGCCACAGCACTTGTGTCATGAATTGACTGGATCAAGCGTTGTTCGATGGAAGAGATGAATGAATTAGTTGCTTGTTCAGTTGTAGCATATCCTTGTTTAGCAATGTCTATTTTTAAATCTGAAAAACCACTGTACCCTAATTTTTGACAAAATCTTACGATGGTTGCATCCCCCACCATGGTCGCTTTTTTTATGTCTTGGAGTGTTTGATGGAGTGTCTTCTCTCCAGAAGAGACAATAAAATCAGCGACCTTTTTTTCTGATTTTGTTAGGAAATCGTAGTTGTTATGTATGTTTTCTAAATAACTCATCCCGTATTCATCCTTTTAATTTAGTTTCTTCCATTCTATTGTCCTAGAAAATAAAAAAAAGTCAATTTAAAGTTTTCTCCAACTTTACATTTTTGGAGGAAAGTGCTATATTCTAATTGGAGAATAACTCCAATTTGTATTTTAAGGAGGAAAAGTGGAGAGTTATGGAAAAAGAGACATTTTTAAAACAAGTTGAAAACGGTTTAATCGTTTCATGCCAAGCTTTACCTGGGGAACCTTTATACACTGAAACGGGTGGCGTGATGCCTTTATTAGCAAAAGCTGCTGAATTAGGTGGAGCAAAAGGATTACGTGCTAATTCTGTAAGAGACATTCTAGAAATTAAAGAAGTAACAGATTTACCAATTATTGGGATTATTAAACGTGATTATCCCCCACAAGCGCCGTTTATAACAGCGACGATGAAAGAAGTGGATGAATTATATGCAACAGGTGTGGAAGTAATAGCACTTGATTGTACCTTACGTGAGCGTTTTGATGGCGTGTCTATGCCAGATAACATTCGCCTCATTAAAGAAAAATACCCAGATGTGTTGTTAATGGCTGATATTGCTACTTTTGAAGAAGGGTTAGCAGCGTTTGAAGCAGGAGTTGATTTTGTTGGGACGACTTTAGCTGGCTACACTGCAGAAAGCGAAGTCATTGATGGACCAAATTATGCCTTGATTCAACAACTAGTGGATGCTGGGATGGATGTGATTGCTGAAGGTAAGATTTATACACCAGAGCAAGCACGTCGTATTCAAGAGATGGGTGTGGCAGGAATTGTTGTAGGTGGGGCTATAACAAGACCAAAAGAAATTACAGCAAGATTTATCGACGCACTACAATAAAAAAGGAATTTAGTTAAATAGGAGGAATAAGTATGTTTAAGAAGTTTTCTCAATTAGGTAGAGCGTTTATGTTACCTATCGCTATTTTACCCGCAGCAGGTTTGTTATTAGGTATTGGTGGGGCTTTATCTAATGCAAGCGCGATTCAAGCCTATCCTTGGTTAGATCAAGCTTGGTTACAAACTATTTTAACAGTGATGAGCAATGCTGGTAGTGCTGTTTTTGGTAATTTAGCTTTAATTTTCGCTATTGGTTTAGCTGTAGGGCTGGCTAATGGAGATAAAGGAACAGCTGGTTTAGCTGGTGGGGTATCGTTCTTAGTTTATACGGCAACGATTAGTGGTTTATTGCAATTATTTTCACCCGACACAGCGATTGATACAGGTGTTGTTGGTTCAATTGTTATTGGTGGAACGGTGGCATTCTTACATAACCGTTATCGTAAGATTGAATTACCAACCTTTTTAGGCTTTTTCGGTGGGTCACGATTTATTCCAATCGTGTCATCTTTTGCCTCTATCTTTATTGGTGTGCTCTTTTTCTTAATTTGGCCACCGATCCAATCAGTGATGACAACAACAGGTGAAGCAGTAGCACAAATGGGAAGTTTGGGGACTTTCCTTTATGGCTTCTTATTACGTCTAACAGGGGCTGTAGGACTTCACCATACTATTTACCCAATGTTCTGGTATACGTCTCTAGGCGGCTCAGAAGTGGTAGCTGGGGAGACAATTGTTGGGGCTCAAAACATTTTCTTTGCTCAATTAGGTGATCCTAATCATACAGGCTTGTTTACTTATGGTACACGTTTCTTTGCCGGTCGTTTTGCAACAATGATGTTTGGTTTACCGGCAGCCTGTTTAGCCATGTATCATGCGATTCCAAAAGAAAATCGTAAAAAAACAGGTGGATTGTACGCCAGTGGTGCATTAACTTCTTTCTTAACAGGGATTACAGAACCAATTGAATACATGTTCTTATTCAGCGCACCATGGTTATATGTGATTCATGCTTTCTTAGATGGGTGTTCATTCCTTGTCGCTGATTTATTAAATATTCGTATTGGGAACTCATTCTCAGGAGGTCTAATTGACTTCTTACTGTTTGGGGTATTCCAAGGTCAAGCAAGAACACACTGGCTATATGTTATTCCAGTAGGTCTTATCTGGGCGTTTGTGTACTATGCTGTCTTTAGTTTCTTTTTACGCAAGTTCAATGTGTCTATTCCAGGGATGGAAACAACAACGGGTGACGTTGTAGAAGCACCGAAAAAGGGGAACCAAAGCTTACATGATGAGTCATTAATCATTATTGATGCTTTAGGTGGTGCTGATAACATTACGTCTGTAGAAGCCTGTGCAACACGTCTAAGAGTGTCTGTTAAAGACAGTAGTGTTGTCAATAAGGAACCGTTCAAAGTACTAGGTGCTGCAGCTGTCTTAGAATTAAGCGGTGGTATCCAAGCTGTCTTTGGCGGGAAAGCAGATCTTTATAGTCAAGAGATTAATCAAATATTAGGAGCCGAATAATCTGAAACCTTTTGTACCAAAAAACACTCGCTAATGGGGATAGCGAGTGTTTTTTTATATATAATAAATGATTAAACCGATTAAGGTAAACAGATTTAAAATGAGTTCTTTTTTCTTGGCATTTTTTGAGCGTAAGAAAAAGTAAAACGAGGCAATGTGACAAAGAATAAATAAGATGAGCTTAAGTAAAGTCAGTTCATTACCTAGAAATTGTTGAATCAATAGATAATAAACCATGATGGTTCCGAGAATAGTTAAGACTAAAAATAGCACTTGTTTAGATAAAAAGGAATACATGCCTTGAGACAAAATCGTCAGAACTAAAATAAGGAAAAAGGCAAAAATAAAGGGTTTCATGAGATCAAATTGATAATTGAATGGGTAATTGATCGTCAGTAGCTGATTAAAGACAATGCCTTTAAAAAAAGCGTTAGTGATAGAATAAAGTAATGAATCAATATAGAAGAACTGTTTTGAGAAAATAAGGATTTGAAACAGTTCATAAGCAATTAAGACAATGGCAAATTGAGGAGCAGTGTGTTTAGCTATCATAAAAACAAGAACCGCACTAATTCCTAATTTTACGGCATAAGCGGGTAAGGAAATGAATTTTCCTTTCTTGTAAGCTAGTTTTCCAAATATTTGAAAAAAATCACTGACTAATAAGTAAATAATCATATAGGTGACAATCGCCGGCCCTTGACTACTGCTACTTAAGAATAAGATACCAGGTGTTAAAGAAATCGCTGTTTGCAGCAAGGTTAACATAATAATAAAAACAAATGATAGAGAGGTTTTATTTTTCAATGGAATGACTCCTTACGTTTAAGTGTTGTTTCATTTACTTTATGGTAATAACTGGGCCACGTCAAGACGTTAGTTAATTAATGATGGTAAAAAGTTCCAAATCTGTTATACTGTCAATGGTGCAAGATTCCCGATAGGATTTACATCAGATTTGTAAAGATGCCTTGTAACCAATAGAAATCAGGGGGAATATAGAAATGGTAGAAAAGAAATTATTTACATCAGAATCGGTGTCAGAAGGACATCCAGATAAAGTAGCAGACCAAATTAGTGATGCTATTTTAGATGCTATTTTAGCAAAAGATCCAAATGCCAGAGTGGCTTGTGAAACATCAGTAACAACAGGCTTAGTCTTAGTTTTTGGAGAAATTACAACAACGGCTTATGTAGACATTCAAAAGGTTGTGCGTGACACAATCAAAGGGATTGGGTATACACGAGCAAAATATGGGTTTGATGGTGACACATGTGCTGTTATGGTAGCTATTGATGAACAATCACCAGATATCGCTCAAGGTGTAGATGCTTCATTTGAATCAAAAGAGCAAGAAGGTAAGGAAGAAGATTTAGGTGCAGGAGATCAAGGGTTAATGTTTGGTTTTGCCATTGATGAAACACCGGAATTAATGCCACTACCAATTGCTTTAAGTCATCGCTTAACGTATCGCCTCGCTCAATTACGAAAAGACGGGGTATTAGAGTATCTGAGACCGGATGCTAAATCTCAAGTAACCGTTGAGTATGACAAAGATGGAAATCCTCTACGTGTGGATACAGTGGTTATTAGTACACAGCATGATGAAGAGGTAACGTTAGACCAAATTAAGGAAGATGTGTTGGAATCTGTCATTAAAGTGGAAATTCCAGCTGATCTATTAGATGAACAAACGAAATATTTTATCAATCCAACGGGTCGCTTTGTGATCGGTGGGCCTCAAGGTGATTCAGGCTTAACAGGACGTAAGATCATTGTAGATACTTACGGTGGTTATGCTCGTCACGGTGGGGGTGCTTTTTCTGGGAAAGATGCGACAAAAGTCGATCGTTCCGCAAGTTATGCCGCACGCTATATTGCAAAAAATATAGTGGCAGCTGGTTTAGCTAAAAAATGTGAAGTCCAATTAGCTTATGCGATCGGGGTAGCGCAACCTGTATCCATTTCTGTCGAAACATTTGGGACAAGTCAAGTATCAGAATCTGCTTTAATAGAAGGGATTCGTCAGGCATTTGATTTATCACCAACGGGTATTATTAAGATGCTTGATTTGAAGCGTCCAATCTACCAAAAAACAGCAGCTTACGGCCATTTCGGAAGAGATGATGCTGATTTTACTTGGGAGAAGACAGATAAAGTTGAAGAGTTGAAACAACTCTTGCATGTTTAACAATCTATGGTCCTTATTAAAGCTAACCCTTTAATAAGGATTTTTATTTATGAAAAGGAGGAGTCAAACAATGAAACAAAGAGAAACAAACGTCAAAATTGTTACGATTAGTGTTTTTATCGCGACTTTCATGACAGCAGTAGAAGGAACAATTGTCTCAACAGCGATGCCTACGATTGTGGGATCGTTAAAAGGGATCTCTATTATGAACTGGGTATTTTCTATCTATTTACTAACCAACGCTATGATGACACCTATTTATGGCAAGTTAGCAGATAAGATTGGTCGAAAACCAATTTATCTAGTGGGGGTATCTATTTTTATCGTTGGGTCTGCCTTATCAGGTCTAAGTCAAAATATGATGCAATTGATCATTTTTAGAGCGATTCAAGGGATTGGTGCGGGAGCTATTGTTCCAGTATCTTTAACGATTATTGCGGATATTTATCCAATAGAAAAGCGTGCGAGTATTTTAGGTTTAAATAGTGCAGCGTGGGGGATTGCGAGTATCATTGGTCCTTTAGCGGGCGGATTTATTGTAGATGTGTTGAGTTGGCACTGGATTTTCTTAATTAACGTGCCGATTGGCATTATTCTAATGGTTTTAATTTGGATTTTCTTAGTGGAAGAAAAACGAGAAGTGGATAAAGCGCCGATTGATTATTTAGGAAGTTTATTCCTAGTAATGACCTTGATGGCCCTTCTTTACGGCTTCCAACAGTTGAGTGAAGGTGTCACACTGATGACCATTGGTTCTTTTGTCTTATTCATCGGTTCCTTTGTAGGGTTTGTCCAAGTTGAAAAACGAGCAAAAGATCCGATTATTTCTTTAGAATTATTTAATAACAGAACTTTTGTCATTGTGAACTTAATTGCGGCGTTGATCAGTGGATTTTTAATGGGAGTAGAAGTGTATATTCCAATGTGGATGCAAGGTGTTCTTGGTAAATCTGCTGCTCTTGGGGGCATTGTCCTTGCACCGATGTCAGTTATTTGGATGTTCGGTTCTTTCGCTGGTGGGCGTTTAATGCAAAAAATGAAGAGCCGTAAATTAATCTTTGTCAGTATGATACCAATTTTAATTGGGGCAATTTTCTTAAGTCTCGCAACTATGACCACACAATATGGTATCTTTTATATCTTCTCAGCTATCATGGGGATTGGGTTTGGTATGACGATGACTATTTTAACAGTGATGGCACAAAGTTCAGTACCACAAAAATTCACAGGGGTAGCTACATCCTTCTTTACTTTGTCTAGAACCATTGGACAAACCATTATGATTTCTATTTTTGGTCTTGTTTTAAACAGTTCGATGAACAAAGGTTTAGCGTCTAAAAGTGATCTAGGCGTAAACAAAGACATGATGAATGAGTTAATTAATCCTCATACAGCAGGTAATCTACCACAAGAATTAATTGGCAGTTTGCGTGAGATTCTCTATAATAATTTACACCAAGTATATCTTGTAGGAATTGTTCTAGTTGTCTTATCTTTTGTTTTAAATTACTTCCAAAAAGAAGAAGGAATTGCCTAATAAAAAAACGACCTAACTTAATGTTTAGGTCGTTTTTTTTCGATACAGATAAGAGATGGGGGATTGTTTTTTTGATTAATAAATTGATAATGCATGACACTAAAAATTGTCTGATCTAAAGATGAGACAAAATGTAAGACAGCAGATTTCTCTGGTTTTCCTTCGTCATGACCATCGTACAAGACAAGAATAATACGTCCTTTCGGCATGAGTCTAATCAATAATTCTTCAAGTGCTTTTAAGGTTGTATCCTTTGTTGTGACAAGTGTCTTATCCCCTTTTGGTAAGTAACCTAGATTGAAAATAGCCGCCTTTATAGGTGTGTCTAAAGGAATATGTTGTCCAAGGTGTTCATGTCCAGTTAAACATAAGGTTGTTTGGTTAAGACAATCAGCCTGTGTGATTTTTTGTAGGGTAGAAGTGTAGGCTTTTTCTTGAATATCAAAGCCAAAAACACGTCCTGTTTGACCGACTAATTCTGCTAAAAATAACGTGTCGTGACCATTACCCATGGTCGCATCTACAACAATATCTCCTGTCTCAACACAGTCTGAAAGTAATTCGTGGCTGTATCTTAGTGCGGGTTTAAGCATGTTTTTTTTCACTCTTTCTAGCGTTGTAAATTCCTTGATAGGTTTGTCGTCTTTGTAATTCATGGTCAAAAGCATTCAATACTTCCCATTTTTTGAGACTCCACATGGGTCCAATAATTGTGTCTCTAGGAGCATCTCCTGTTAGACGATGAATAATGATTTCTGGTGGAATAATTTCAAGTTGATCACAAATAATATTAGTGTAATCTGTTTGAGTTAACAGCTGTAATTTTCCTTCAATATAATCTTTTTCCATTCGAGTATTCGTCATCAAGTGTAGAAGATGTAATTTAATCCCTTGGATATCCGAGTCGACCACAGTACGACGAACATTTTCAATCATCATCTCAGGAGTCTCACCTGGTAGGCCATTAATAAGATGCGTACAAACATTGATATTGTGTTGTCTTAATTTAGCAACACCGTCTAAATAAGTTTGGTAATCATGGGCTCGGTTAATCCTGTTACTCGTCTCTTCATAGGTTGTTTGTAACCCAAGTTCTACCCACAGATATAGGCGTTGGTTTAACTCTGCCAAGTACTCCACAACCTCATCTGGTAGACAGTCTGGACGGGTTCCAATAGACAACCCAACAACGCCTTTTTCATTAATGACTTGTTCAAAGCGATGTTTGATGACATCAATGGGAGCGTGGGTGTTAGTAAAATTTTGAAAATAGACAATATACTGTGTTGTACTTGGCCATTTACGGTGCATTTGCTCAACTTCTTTTTGAAACTGAATAGGTAGTGGATCAGAAGGAGCAACAATCATGTCGCCAGATCCAGAAACACTACAGAACGTACAACCGCCTGTTGCGACAGTGCCATCTCGATTAGGACAATCAAACCCACCATCAATGGGCACTTTAAATATTTTTTCAGAGAAAGTTTCTCTCAGTGCATCATTCCAAGTGTAGTAACGTTTATTTTGTCCTTCCTTAAACTGAAACATGGTTATTTTTTCCCTTCGAATGACTCAATAAAGTCATATTTTTTGTAGAATGGGTATGAAAAACATAGCCAAGCTAAACTAAGTGAAAACCCACCTAAAATGTCTGTAGGGTAATGTACACCCAAATAGATGCGACTGGTACCGACCATAAGAATCAGTATGCCGAGAATAATTTGGCAAGTGTATCTCATGCCACGGTGTTCGATGAGTTTTGGAAGTAAAAGAATTAGTGTCCCGTAAAGTAACACGCTTCCCATAGCATGACCGCTAGGAAAACTAGAATGGCTTGCTTGAACAAGATGTTCTACGGTTGGCCTTGGTCGGTCAAAGGTTAATTTCAATGAAAAATTACCGATTCCTTGAATAATCACAATGTTTAATAGTAGCCAATAAGCAGCTATTGTATGTTTGTAATAATAAAGCACACCAGCAATTAATGCGGTTAGTAAAATAACTGTCACAGTATTACCGAACTTTGTGATGTATAAGAAATAAGTCGTTTTCGATGGCGTTAAGCTTCCTCTGATTAATTGGATGATAGGCTGATCAATACCTGCCAGTACGGCAATATTACCTTTAACGAAGTAGGCAATCACAGTGAACATGAGTAAAAAGATACTTGCTCCGTAGTGCCAATATAGTTTGTTTTTTGTCATAAAAGCCTCCTAGAATATAGCGTAAATAAAAAAGAAAACCCATATATAGGTTTTCTTTAGTATAACATGTTTTAAGTGACTAGTAATGGTCATCATCGTCCTCGAGTTCATCCACATTAATGTTTCCATTCTTAGAGATAGCGCTAATAGTAGCGTCTCCTTTTGTTTGTTTATACTCCGTTTCAGATGATAAGTTTTTATTAAAAATAGAGATGACACCATTTGTCGTATCAAACTTAACGCTATTTTTTTCAATAGATGGTTTATCTGTTTCAATAGCAATATCACCATGGGTTGTTTCTAGTGTCACGTCTGTCGTCATTTTATCCGTATGGTAAAAAATGTCATTGTTTTTATTTTTGATATCAGTCAATCCTATAGTGTGGTTAACACTAATAAAACCGTTATCTGAGGCCATCGTCAAATTCCCTTTAGTATTAGCTGAGAAGATGTCTCCATTTTTCGAGGTGATAGTTAGTGCATTAGAACGGGAATCTTGGGCAGAAATATTACCGGCAAGGGACGTTAATGTAATCGCCTCTTCAGCTTTTACCCCGTTGATATCAATGTCCCCATATTTTGTTTCAGCAGCTAGATTTTGAACATTACTGTCGTACACACTGATATAGCCTCTTTTTGATTCCAAAGAGAGGGTTTGAGTTGAGAGTCTATCAACGTTAACATTGACATTATTACCAGCTATTTTAATCGAGTCATACTTATCTGGGAGTCGCAAGTAGATCGAATCTTCTGTAATACTGCCAAATGAGAAAAAGCGTCGCTCAATTTGTTGTTCTTTGATATTGTTATCAATCGTCACAATCGTCTTATCATTTTTTGTTTGAATGTCCCAAGTGGCTGATTGTTTAGGCTGTTTACCAAAGTTAATGCCATTTTTATTCATACGAATGTAATCATCTTCAGAAGTGGAGATATTGACGTTTGCCCCATTTTTAAAGACAAGCTCTAGCTCTTTTGTTCCATCGTATTTAAATTTTTCGCTAACTTCGCTGGCTTTACGTTCAGCTTCTAATCGTTGGTAAAAAATCGTGGCCCCAATTCCACCAGTAATCATAAGTAGGATGGCTAAACTAAGGATGAATAAGGTCTTCTTCTTCATTAGGCGTGTCGACCTCCTTTAAGAACAGATAAGTTCCATTTAGTGTAGTAATTTAATAGCTTAAGTGAGCCATTAGTTAAAGGTTTCAACATGACAAATATAATAAGACCAACCCCACATAAGACCAAGGTCATAAAAAATTGAAACATGCTATAGGCACTGTTTAATTGTAAAAGTAAATAGAGACTAATTAATGGACTAAGTATAAAGGTTAACGATACTAGCCAGCCAGAAAATAGTAATAACGCCCATGACAAAATAGCCCATATCATAAACAGTGCGTTCAAAGAGATAATGCCTGCTACCTGAAAGAATCGAGTAAATGCTGTGGCTGAATTTTCGGTATAATGGGCTGATGGTTGGTATGGATGATCATGCTCATTATCAGAGCCAGAAGATGAAAATTCTACCCAGTCTTGATTGGGTGTATTTGGAATATCAAAAGGTAAATTAAGATCTGTTAAGATGTCTTGGGCAATCTGTTTGGGTGTAGCTAATCCTTTGGTAATTTCGAATTCAGTTAACCCCTCAGCCAATTTTTCATCAAATAAAGCTTGGTATTCATCGATCACATTTTGTTGATCGGATTGAGATAATTGTCTGAGATATAATTTTAACTCGATAAAAAAATGCTCTCTGTTCATAATTTTTCCTCTTCACTGTAGTTATTACAGTCAATATACCTTGTATTTTTAGTCATAACAAGATGTTACAGTGAAAATCGGGCTAAAGTATGAGAGGTGGCAACGTCTAGAGGACTTATTTTTTAATCAGAAAAGGGGATTCAATGAGTACTATCCTTGTATTGTCTCCAAAGAGATGTTTTAATAGAGGGGTATATAGAAGGAACTGAAAAGATTGATGAAAATTTAGGTCCATAAGAAAGAGGAATGAGAATGAAAAAAACATCAGAAAAGAACAACCCTATGTTTATAAAGAACGTATCTGTATTAGGAACAACGCTGATGCTGTCCTCGTCATTTGTTGCGCCTGGATTATCAGTGAAGGCAGCGGCAGATAACTTGGATGATGTGAAGGATAGTCATTTACAAGGGGTAGAAACACCACCTAATGAGGGAGCAGGACTGCTTCTTTCATCTGTAGAAGCTGACACACTGATTGATGCTCAAAAAAATGAGTTGAAGTTATCAGTGGATTTAGACGCCACTCGGTCAACAGAGTTAGATACAATCATTCAAGTATCACCGAATGCGTTATTGTATGTGCCTGAGGAAGAGGACAGAGATATTCTAGATGAGACAGGGAAAAAAGTAGGAGAGTATGAAGTAGATACGACTCTGAATCAAATAAAAATGGTCTTCTCAGAAAGTGGGTTTACCAAAGCATCATTCGAGGCACTCGTTGGATTGAAAAAGACTGATATGTCGGAACAAACCATTGTTTTATCCATTGCATCTAACATGGTTAAACACGCCGTTACAGTAGAAAATCAAGAACCACCTCTAGACGATATAGACGAAAAAGAGACAAACCAAGACGATGTTACAGACGAATCTAACACTTTAAATTCAACGTTTGTTGAGGATAAGAGTACAGAGAGCGATACAGAAAAGACGGAAAACGAGACGGAAGAGACAGAGGTTTCAGAAGATAAAAAAGAGGAAGTTGTTAGTTCTGAGAGCGATACAGACATTCCATCAACTGATTTAGAAACAAGTGACAGTTCCGAAGAGGAAACCATAGAAACAAGTGAGAGTCTTGAAAAAGAAACAACAGAAGAGGTTGAATCAGAGACAGCGGTCACAGTACCTGAAGAAACAAAAAAAGAAATAGAAGAAACAGTCACACCTAAAGAAGACGGTGTGACAGAGAAACCAAGTCAAGCAAAAGCAGCGACAGCTACTGTAGCTAATGATTCTTTAAAAATGAATGCTCCAGTTAAACAAAGAGCCGTAGAGCAACCGAAAAGAGAGAGAACGATGGCATCAACGTACTCAGTGACTCCACAAGGAAGATTTATTGAGGATACTGCTGTTCACGCTCAGGCCGTCGCAGGTAGAAACGACCTATACGCTTCAGTCATGATTGCTCAAGCAATTTTAGAGAGTGGTTATGGTACGAGTGGGTTGTCTTCTGCACCGAATTATAACTTGTTTGGTATTAAAGGAAGTTATAATGGCCAAAGTGTGACCATGAAGACATGGGAACATTTTAATGGACAAGACGTGACAATCAATGCTCAGTTTAGAAAGTACCCATCTTATAAGGAATCTTTTGAAGACAATGCCAGAGTTATTAAAAACACTTCTTTTTCACCAGGAAATTACTACTATTCAGGGGCATGGAAGTCTAATACTAACTCGTATCAAGATGCCACTGCCTGGCTAACAGGTAGGTATGCAACAGACCCGAACTATAATAATAAACTGAATCATTTGATTGTTACTCATAATTTGACACAATATGATGGAAAGAATACTGGTTCAAATCAGGGAACACCAGGGAACACAAATAATAAACCACAAACTAAACCAGAAACCAAACCACAAACAAATACTGGGGGACAATATTCTGTTAAAAGTGGGGATACATTATACGGTATTGCTTTAACTTACGGGGTAAGTGTCGCGAATTTAAAAGCGTGGAATAATCTAAACAGTGACATGATTTATGTGGGTCAAAAATTAGCGGTTAAAAACACGAACACACCCACAAAACCATCGAAACCTGTTGAAAAACCAAAGCCTAAACCAACAGAAAAACCAGTGACGAAGCCAGAGGCAAAACCGAAACCTAAGCCATCTAAGAGCAGTGATTATGTTATTAAATCAGGGGATACATTGTACGGTATTAGTTTAGCGCAAGGGGTAAGTGTCGCGAGTTTAAAAGCGTGGAATAATCTAAATAGCGATATGATTTATGTCGGGCAAAGACTAGTATTGACTGGTGCAACTTCAAAACCTTCAAAACCAGTGACGCCTAAGCCAAAACCAAAACCTGTCACAAAACCGACTGCCAAACCGAATCAGACAGCTACTGGTCAAACACACACGGTTCAAAGAGGGGACACGTTGTATGGAATTAGTTCGGCCAAAGGCGTGAGTGTCGCGAATCTCAAGGCATGGAACAATCTAAGCAGTGATATGATTTATCCAGGTCAGAAATTGAGCATCAAAGGTCAAAAGCAAACAGCGTCTAAACCTCAACCGAAGCCAAGTACAACGAAGCCAAAAACCAATCAAGTGGCAAATAAAAAGCATACGGTTCAAAGAGGAGACACTTTATATGGTATTGGTTCTAAGTATGGCGTAAGTGTTGCTAACTTAAAAGCGTGGAATGGTCTATCAACTGACATGATTTATGCGGGCCAAAAATTAGCAATTAAGGGTCAGAGTACAACACCTGCTAAACAGCAGACGGTTGCAGTGAAACCTTCAAAACCAGCAAGTAAGCCCGTGAAGCAGAACAAGTCGAGCTATGTAGTAAAATCTGGCGACAGCCTGTACAGCATTGCTAGAGCCAACAAAACAACAGTATCAGAACTTAAGAAAGCGAATCGTCTTAGCAGTGATTTGATCCATGTCGGACAAACATTGACATTAAATCAAAGCGTTGCAAAATCTCACACACAAAAAGTTGGGAAACAAACAAGGCACGTGGTCTCTTCAGGTGATACATTGTGGGGACTAGCTAGTAAATATAACGCTAATGTGAAGCAACTGAAAGACTGGAATAGTTTGTCATCTGATATTATTTATAAAGGTCAAAGCATCCGAGTAAGCTAGGGATAAGAATCATTGTGGCTAGTTGAAAGTTACCTTTGTATCTGTTATGATAAATCCAATATATGAAAACAAAGACGAGAAGTAGTAAAATGGAAATCTTTTTAGAGAGTGCATGGGGCTGAGAATGCATAGGAGGAACATTTGAACTTATCTTAGAGTTTGCAATATGCCGGAATCAATCCGTTATCATGGTCGATGAAGAGATCCCTTCTGCTCAGCCAGAGGTTATCTAAAAATAGGTGGTACCACGTTAGATACAACGTCCTATAAAAGCTATGTTTATGGCTTTTATAGGGCTTTTTTTATATTTATTATCATATTTTAGGAGGAAAAGAAATGGGATACAATCATTTAGAGATTGAGAAAAAGTGGCAAAAATATTGGGACAAGAACCAAACCTTTAAGACAGAAGAAACATCATCTAAACCGAAGTTTTACGCATTAGACATGTTTCCATATCCGTCTGGACAAGGATTACACGTAGGACATCCTAAGGGCTATACTTCAACAGATGTGTTGTCTCGTATGAAACGAGCGCAAGGATTTAATGTATTACACCCAATGGGTTGGGACGCATTTGGCTTACCGGCTGAGCAATACGCGTTAGACACAGGTAATGACCCAGCTGAATTTACAGCAAAAAATATTTTAACTTTTAAACGTCAATTTGATGCACTAGGCTTTAGTTTTGATTGGGACCGTGAAATCAATACGACGGATCCAGAATATTACAAATGGACTCAATGGATTTTTACGAAGTTATTTGAAAAAGGCTTAGCTTACGAAGCAGAAGTACCAGTTAACTGGTGTCCAGCCCTTGGAACAGTATTAGCAAATGAAGAAGTTATTGATGGCAAGTCAGAGCGTGGAGACCACCCTGTTTACCGTGTGCCAATGAAACAATGGATGTTGAAAATCACAGCGTATGCGGATCGTTTAATTGATGATTTAGATTTGATTGAATGGCCAGATAGCATTAAAGAAATGCAACGTAACTGGATTGGACGTTCTGAAGGGGCAAATGTGACGTTTGCTATTGATGGTACAGACAAAGACTTTACGGTATTTACGACACGACCAGATACTCTATTTGGTGCAACGTATGCTGTATTAGCACCAGAATTACCGTTAGTCAAAGAGATTATGACAGAAGAACAATCAGAAGCAATCACAGCATATATTAAAGAAGCTGAGAAAAAGACTGATTTAGATCGTACAGAATTGTCTAAAGACAAGACAGGTGTGTTTACAGGTGCCTATGCGATTAATCCAGTTAACGGCAAAAAAATGCCGATTTGGATTGCTGATTATGTCTTATCAACGTATGGTACAGGTGCAATTATGGCTGTTCCAGCTCATGATGAACGTGATTACGATTTTGCTAAAACATTTGATTTAGAGATTGTCCCTGTCTTGGAAGGTGGCAATGTTACGGAAGAAGCATACACAGAAGACGGTGTTCACATTAATTCTGACTTCTTAGACGGCTTAAACAAAGAAGAAGCCATCACAGAGATGTTAACATGGCTAGAAGACAAAGGCATCGGTAAGAAGGAAACGAGTTACCGATTACGCGACTGGTTATTCTCTCGTCAACGTTATTGGGGTGAACCAATCCCAATTATTCATTGGGAAGATGGCACAATGACGGCTGTTCCTGAAGAAGAGTTACCTCTAGTGTTACCAAAATCAAATGACATTAAACCAAGTGGAACAGGTGAATCACCATTAGCGAACATGACAGAATGGATCAATGTCGTGGATGAGAAAACAGGAATGAAAGGTCGCCGTGAAACAAACACTATGCCACAATGGGCAGGAAGTTCATGGTATTACTTACGTTTCATCGACCCACACAACACAGAAATGTTAGCAGACCCAGAGAAACTAAAAGAATGGATGCCTGTTGATATTTACTTAGGTGGCGCAGAGCATGCGGTTCTTCACTTACTATACGCTCGTTTCTGGCACAAATTCCTATACGATATCGGTGTAGTAGATACAAAAGAACCGTTCCAAAAATTATTTAACCAAGGGATGATTTTAGGTGAAAACAACGAAAAAATGTCTAAATCTAAAGGCAACGTTGTTAACCCAGATGATATCGTGAATGACTTTGGTGCTGATACATTACGTTTATACGAAATGTTCATGGGACCTTTAGACGGTTCTATTGCTTGGAGTGATAAAGGATTAGAAGGTAGTCGTAAATTCTTAGACCGTGTGTGGCGTTTATTTATTGATGATAATGCTGTATTACGTGACAGAATAACAACGCATAATGACGGTACTTTAACAAAAATTTACCATCAAACGGTTAAGAAAGTAACAGAAGATTATGAGGTTCTCCATTTCAATACTGCCGTGTCACAATTAATGACATTTGTGAACGAAGCATACAAAGCAGAAGCTTTACCTGTTGAATACATGAACGGGTTCTTACAATTGTTAGCACCTATTGCGCCATTTATTTCCGAAGAACTATGGGAACGCATGGGTAATACTGGAGATATTAGTTATGTAGCATGGCCAACTTTTGACGAGAAAGAGTTAGTGGAAGATGATATTGAAGTGATTTTCCAAGTCAATGGTAAAGTACGTGGAAAAGCCGTATTTAAGAGGGACACAGCTAAGGAAGAATTAGAGAAAACAGCTATGGCACATGAGTTAGTCCAAGCTCAAATTGAAGGGAAAACTATCCGAAAAGTGATTGTAGTACCTAATAAATTAGTTAACATTGTTGCCAATTAATCAAATTTATCAAAAAAGACTTAAATCGCTTTAAATTTGATTGCATAACCTAGGTAAAATGGCTACAATTATAGCAGTATATTGTAGAAAGTTGGATAAAAGGATGTCGGATCAAACAAATTCTTTTGGGCATAAGGAATTAAATGCCAAAGAAAAAATGGTTCGCGGTTCGATATGGATGACAGCCGGCAGCGTGATTTCACGTTTGTTGGGTGCTGTCTATATCATCCCTTGGTATGTCTGGATGGGAAGCAACGGGTATGTTGCTAATGCATTATTTAATAAAGGATATAATGTTTATGCTTTATTTTTAATGATTGCCACCGCAGGAATTCCAGGAGCAATCGCGAAACAAATTGCACATTACAATTCATTAAATGAGTATGGTATTAGTCAGAGACTGTTCAAGAGAACGCTTGTCATCATGGTCGGTTTAGGTTTATTATTTGCAGGTGTGATGTATGGTATTTCACCTATTCTAGCCGAAGGGGACAAGGATTTAATTTTAGTCATGCGCGCGTTAAGTTGGGCCATTTTGATTTTCCCTAGTATGAGTGTCATACGTGGGTATTTCCAAGGAAATCAGGACATGATGCCTTCTGCTGTATCACAAATTATAGAACAAGTGATACGTGTGTTTTATATGTTACTTATGACCTTTATTATTATGAAAGTGAATAAAGGAGATTATGTTGACGCAGTGGTTCAGTCTACATTTGCCGCGTTTGTTGGTATGATTGGAGCCTTTGGAGCTCTCTTGTGGTTTTATTTGAAACAAAAACCACAGATGGACCAATTGGTTGCAACGAGTCATAATGAAGTCACGATTTCAGAAAATCATTTGATTAAAGAAATGATTAAACAGGCCATTCCATTTATTATTGTGGGATCGGGTATTACCTTCTTTAAATTAATAGATCAATTTACATTTGAACGAATTATGCGTGGCTTTACGAATTACACGGATAATGAGTTATCCGCGCTATTTAGTATTTTTAGTGCCAATCCGGATAAATTAGTCATGATTACGATTTCGTTAGCGACAGGTCTTGCTATGACCAGTTTACCTCTTGTAACAGAGTATTTTACCGTTAAAAATGAGGAAGAACTATCTAAGTTAATTAGTGATAACTTCCAGTTGTTGCTCTTGATTATGATGCCTGCAACCTTTGGTATGATTGTTTTAGCAGAACCAATGTACGTCTTGTTTTATCAACCAGATGCTTTAGGGGTCAGTGTCTTAATCCAAGCCAGTTGTGTTGGACTGATTATGGGTATTTTTATACTAGCATCGAGTATCTTACAAGGGTTGTATAATAATAAGCACGCTATCTTGTATTTAGGTGTAGGGTTAGTGATTAAGTTTATGTTACAATACCCGATGGTGAAAATGTTTGAAGTTTATGGTCCGTTACTCGCTTCAGGTATTGGTTTTACCGTCATGAGTGCTTTGATGATTTGGAAAATATACAAGGAAACGGCCTTTGATTATTCTATTACCTTACGACGAACATTACTGATTTTTATCTTTAGTTTGGTCATGGTGGGATTCACGAATATTGTCAAGAATGGGTTATACCTTATGTTAGATCCTACTCGTAAATTCCAAGCCTTTATCATTGTTATGATTGGAGCCATGGCTGGAGTTATGGTCTATGGTTGGTTAATTTTAAAAACAAGATTAGCTGATCAGTTACTAGGGCCAAAGGTAAGCAAGTTACGACGCAAATTTAAAATAAAGTAGAAAGAACATCTGTTTAGATGTTTTTTCTTTTTGAGGTGAAAGAGATGAGATTAGATAAATTTTTAAGTCACACAGGATTTGGTAGCCGTAAAGAAGTGAAAGAACTCGTAAAGAAAAAGCGAGTATCTGTGAATGATGTGTTGGTGAAAGATGGAAAATGCAACATAAATCAAGGGGCTGATCGTGTTAAAGTAGATGGAAAAGATGTATTCTATCAAGAGTTTGTCTACTATATGATGAATAAACCGAAGGGTGTTTTATCTGCCACAGAGGACAACCATCAACGGACAGTCATTGATTTGATAACCCCAGAAGATAATATTTGGTCGGTATTTCCCGTAGGGCGTTTGGACAAGGATACAACGGGATTACTGTTGTTGACAAATGATGGGGATTTAGCTCATCAGTTGTTATCGCCCAAAAAGAAAGTGACAAAGCTCTACGAAGCAAAAGTTGCTGGTTTAATGACAGAGGAAGACATTCAAACCTTTTCAGAAGGGATAATACTAAAGAGTGGGGAAGCTTGTTTACCGGCTACCTTAAAGATTATCTCCAGAGATGAAGTGAAAGAGCAATCCATGATTCATCTAGAAATAATGGAAGGTAAATTCCATCAAGTGAAGCGAATGGTAGAAGCTGTAGGTAAGAAAGTCGTTGAATTAGAGCGGTTAAGGATGGGATCTCTTTGCTTAGATCACAGCTTGGAGAGAGGAAATTACCGTCCTTTAACAAAATTAGAATTAGATGAGTTAATGAGCTTGACGGGACAGACTAATCAAAGGTAAGATTAATAGAATAAATCGGAATTTCTTAACAAAAATGAGAAATAAATGATATGATTAAAGAAGAAAGTATGTAGGAAGGGATGAAGATATGACAATTGATTGGAGAAAAGAAGTCGAAGCTCGTCGTGAAGACTTGATGACAGACTTATTTGATTTACTAAGAGTACCTAGCGTTCGTGAAGATGATAAAGCAACGGAAGAGGCACCAGTAGGACCTGGCCCTAAAGCAGCCTTACTGAAATTTTTAGAAGTTGGAGAACGCGATGGTTTCCTAACTAAAAATGTTGATAACTATGCAGGCCACATCGAATATGGTAGTGGTGACGAAACATTAGGTATTTTTGGTCACGTGGACGTAGTGCCAGTGGGACCAGGTTGGGATTCAAATCCTTTTGAACCAGAAGAAAGAGACGGACGTATCTACGCTCGTGGCGCGAGTGATGATAAAGGGCCAACAATGGCCGCTTACTATGCTCTAAAAATAATTAAAGAATTAGAATTACCTGTTTCTAAACGAACACGAGTAATTATTGGAACCGATGAAGAAAGTGAATGGAAATGTATGGATCACTACCTAAGTGTAGAAGAAACACCAGATTTTGGTTTTTCACCAGACGCTGAATTTCCAATTATCAATGGTGAAAAAGGGAATGCAACGATCCTATTAAAAGTTGGCGGTAAAAATGAAGGAACGGTTCAATTAGTTACTTTTGCTTCAGGTCAACGTGCCAATATGGTACCTGAATTGGCAGAAGCAAGTGTCATCGTGACAGGTGATGCAGAAGCTTTTGCAAATGAATACATTGAGTTCTTAGAAGGTAAACCTGTGACAGGTGAAGCCAAAGTGGTAGATAATAAAGTGGCTTTAGCTTTACATGGTAAAGCAGCGCACGGAGCATCACCAAGTAGTGGTATTAATGCTGGAACATATCTGGCTGAATTCTTGAGCTATTATGATTTTTCTGGACCAGCGAAAGATTTTGTTACAACAATTGCTGATTTTGTTCACGCAGATACAGAAGGTAAAAAATTAGGTGTGTATCATTCTGATGAGATTATGGGTGAAGTAACGATGAATGCCGGTGTGTTCTCTTTTGATGCTAATAGCGTATCTAATAGCATTACCTTGAACTTCCGTTATCCAAAAGGAACGGATGAAGACACTATCGTTTCGACGATAAAAGAAACCATCAACAAAGAAGAAGTAGAAGTTACTTTAGTACCTGGTGGAAAAGGGCCTCATTATGTCTCACCAGAAGATCCATTGGTTCAAACACTGTTAGCTGTATATGAAGATCACACAGGTCTAAAAGGGCATGAACAAGTTATCGGTGGTGGTACATTTGGTCGTTTATTAGAACGTGGTGTTGCTTATGGCGCGATGTTCCCAGATAGTATCGATACGATGCATCAAAAGAATGAATTTATTGCAGTGGATGATTTAATCAACGCGACAGTCATTTATGCAGATGCGATTTACCGTTTAATTAAATAAAAAGATGTATAAAACTCAAAGTCCCTGGACTTTGGGTTTTTTTGTCGTTACAATGACTGGGAAAGTTATGCACAGGCATAATGTGGATAAGTGGATAACTTATTTTAAAAGACATCTATTGAAAGAATTATGATTTGAAGAGCTTTCTAGAACAACTTAATGAATAGTATCTAGAATAGGTAGAAGAGAGAGAGAAAAAGAGAATAAGATAAAAAGTGTAGGTAAATTGAAAACCTTGATAAGACAAGCTTTAGATAGAAAATTCACAAATAAAAAGAGACATAATATCAGGGATAACTTTGTTGAAAACCTGTGGATATACAAAAAGAAAGGGCTTTAAAAGAGGGGATATCCCCAGAAATTCTGTGGATAAGTCTGTGGATAGTGTGTATAACTATTTAAAAGGTTGTCGTGACAATCTATAAACATGTGTAAAACCTCTCGGGATAAGATGAGTCTTATCCACAAGAGGTTTGGTAGTCTAATTATTTAGCACACGTTGTAAAAATTCTTTGGTTCTTTCATTTGATGGATGGTTAAACATTTTATCTGGATGACCTTCTTCCGCGACGTATCCTTTGTCCATAAAGATGACACGGTCAGATACTTCTTGAGCAAATGTCATTTCGTGGGTTACGATAATCATTGTTAGGCCTGTTTCTGTTAAATCACGCATAATCTTTAATACTTCACCAACCATTTCAGGATCTAAAGCAGAAGTTGGTTCATCAAAGAGTAGCACATCTGGATCCATAGATATAGCTCTAGCAATAGCGACACGTTGCTTTTGCCCACCTGATAATTGGGAAGGTCTAGCATGTGCGAATTGACTAAGTCCAACTTTTTCTAAGTTTGCTAAGGCAATTTGCTCTGCTTCTTCTTTACTACGACCTAATACTTTGACTTGCCCCACAACACAGTTCGTTAAGACGTCATGGTTATCAAAGAGATTGAATTGTTGAAACACCATACCGACCTTTGCTCGGTATTTAGGAAGATTAAAGTGATCCCCTAAAACATTATCAGATTGGAACAGTATTTCTCCTGCTGTGGGTTCTTCCAAGAGATTAATACATCTTAGAAAAGTTGATTTACCGGAACCAGAAGGGCCGATAATGCTCACGATTTCTCCTTTGTCGATACTAACATTAATATCCTTCAATACTAGATTATCCCCGTATTGTTTTTGTAAGTGATTAATTTCGATGAATGAACTCATGCTTAGTCATCCTTTCTTTCTAATTTTGATGTTTGCATTTGATTAGCGTAAGGTGCGTAGTGTCTATTCCCATCCAACCGTTTTTCAACAGAACGTAAGATGCGAGTGACAGTAAAGGTCATGATAAAGTAAAGCACACAGGCAACAAAGAAGGTATCAAAGAATCGTAAGTTACCACCAGCCACTGTTTTGGCTTGGAAAAATAACTCGGATACAGCAATAACGTTTAGTACAGAAGTATCTTTAATATTAATAACAAACTCATTACCAATAGCAGGCAATGTGTTTCTAAAGACTTGAGGAATAACCACGTTCCACATGGTTTGAGCGTGAGTCATTCCAATCGCTGCTGCCGCTTCAAATTGCCCTTTATCAACAGCGAAAATACCGCCACGAACAATTTCAGTCATATATGCCCCAGTGTTAATCGAAACAATAAATAAACCAGCAACAAGTGGGTTCACATCAATGCCAAAAGCTTGAGCAGAGCCATAGTAGATAACCATCGCTTGGACAATCATTGGTGTTCCACGGAAAATTTCAATATAGACTGAGAAAAAGCCATTTAACAATTTAACCAGCATTCTTGGGAATGGTTTTTTAGGAGTTGGGACAGTTCTGAAAATACCAATACCTAAACCAATCGCTGTACCAACCACAGTACCAACTAAGGAAATAAGTAATGTGACACCAGCGCCTCTAAGAAAAGCAGAGCCATTCTCACGAATAATTTTTACTACCCATAATTCTTGTTTTTCAGTAGTATCATTGGTTGTCTCTGTGGTTGTTTCTTCTTCTGAATCCTCAGCAATGTTTGTTTTCAATTGGATAGCTAATACGTTATCCATGATATCATTTCGTTCGTCTTTAGAAATAGTTCCAAGTAATTGATTGATTGCTTCTTTATTAGGGTCATTTTTTCTTAGACCCACAGCGATGGCTGTGTCATCTTCAGATGTTGTAAAGCCTTTCCCTTCGTCAAAAGCAATCATCTTGAATTTAGGGTTAATTTTTTCAGCGACAATGCCTTCAGGTCGTTCCGTTACGTAGGCATCAATTTTTCCTGATTCTAGAGCCACACGCATAGCAGGAAAGTTATCCATGGCTGTTTGTTTGTTGACGCCATCGATTTGATCAATCACTGTGTAATGGAGCGTGCTTAATTGAGCCGTTACTTTCGCGTCTTTGAAATCTTCTAAACTAGTAGCATCGGCATAGTCACCATCACTTTTAACAAGTAATACTAAGTCGGAGTTATAATAGACATCTGAAAAATCAATGGTTTTTTTACGTTCTTCTGTTGGTGACATGCCTGCAATAATGGCATCTACTTTACCAGATGTTAAGGCAGGAGCTAGTCCATCCCATTCTGTTTTGAAAATAACCAGTTCTTTCCCTAAGTCTTCTGCCATTCTTTTAGCAATTTCGACGTCATACCCACCAGCAAAGTCTCTAGAGTTTTTGATTGGGACCGCCCCGTTACTGTCATCGTATTGAGTCCAGTTAAAAGGGGGATATCCAGCTTCCATGCCAACAGTAAAGGTTCCTTCTGCTTGAGTGGTAGATGTCAGGAACATGAAGCTCCCAATAAATAAAATGAACGTTGTTACTAGTTGTCTAATGTGTCTTGTGTGTGTTGTCATATGTATTCTCTCCTTTGTGAAATAAAAAAAGAAGCAACCCATTTTGAAGGTTGCTTCTTTAATAAGATAAGTCATCGACATTATTTATTAAATATTAGCGCACCTCAGAATAGACTGAGACAGTTCTATAGTTATTCACTATAGCCCCAACAATAAACGTAGGTAAGGACCTTTTTTATCATTTCGGCGACAACTCCGCAACATCAGCATCAACGTATCCTCATACTCCACTGACTGTCATAGTTCATCGCAACCTCTAAATTATATATTAAGTTGTTCTTTTTCTTCTTGCAAACAATCATATCATAGATAAATTGAAAAGTCATGACTAATTTTCATAAAGAGTTTCTAAAGGGAAAATAGGGCGAGTTATTCTATTTAAAAAGATTGACGACTTAGGTATTTTAAGCTATTTTTAGAACAGAAAAAGAAAGAGAGAAGAGAGTGTGTATGTGGTTTTTACAAGGATTATTAGTGCTGTTAGCGTGGGGGACTGCCGATTTATTTTATAAAATCGGAAATAACGAAAGAGATCCGCACAGTGCAGAGAAAACAGTCATTATGGTTGGTCTTGTTATGGGGTTACACGGGATTGTTTATTATGGATGGTATGAAGGGATTCCTTTTAGTTGGTCTAATCTCTTAGTATATCTACCTGTCTCCAGCATGTATATTTTGTCTATGGCTATTGGCTATGTTGGGTTACGTTACATTGAATTATCTGTATCTTCTCCAATAAGTAACTCATCTGGTGCTGTTTCGGCTTTACTTACCTTTCTTTTATTGGGAGGCAAGATGGTATGGATTCAGTTTGTAGCTGTAGCCGTTATTTCGGTGGCCATTTTCTTATTATCTGTGTTTGAAAAGCAGTCATTAGACCAAGAACTTGTAAGGGAAGGAACAAAAGTAGAACGTAAATACCGTGTAAGTACACTGGCCATCTTATTTCCTATCTTATATTGTGTGATCGATGGTTTAGGAACCTTTTTAGATGGTTATTATTTAGAATATGCTCAAATTCTTCCTGAATCTGAGGCAAACATGAGTTATGAGTTAACCTTCCTTATAGTGGGTATCATCGTGCGGGGTTACTTAAGATGGGTAAAAAAAGAAAAAGTCTTTATTTTCAGAGAAAAAACAAAAGGATTAGCAGCTATTTTTGAAACATTGGGTCAATTCTTCTATGTTGGTGCCATTTCGCAAAATGCGATTGTTGTGGCTCCTATGATTGCCTCTTATAGTATTGTGTCTGTGATCTTGTCCCGTATTTTTCTAAAAGAAACATTAAGTCGTAAACAATATCTAATGATTCTAGCTATTATTATATCGATTGCTATTCTAGGATTCTTTGATGGCTAATGATAGACTAGAGGTATAGGAGGAGAGCAAAGATGAAAGAACAAGCGTATCAATTGATTCATGATAGTAAAAACATTGTCGTTATGACAGGGGCCGGCGTGTCTGTGCCTTCTGGTATTCCAGATTATCGTTCGATGACAGGTGTTTATCATGGAATTGAGGAACCGGAGTATTTGTTAAGTCACAGTTGTTTAATCAAAGAGCCAGATAAGTTTTATACCTTTGTTCAACAACTCTATCACCCAGAAGCAAAACCAAACGTGATTCATGAGGCAATTAAATCATTAGAAAGTAAACATCATGTGACAGTGATTTCGCAAAACATTGATGGCTTACATGACGCAGTAGGCAGCCGTAATGTCGTCAATTTTCATGGGACTTTGTATAATTGTTACTGTATGTCTTGTGGCCAAAGCATTTCTGTAGAAGCGTATTTAGAGTCTGACAGACATCAACAATGTGGAGGTCAGGTAAGACCGGATGTCGTATTGTATGAAGAGGGGTTATCAGAAGATAATATTCGTCGTGCTATAGAAGCAATGGAAGAGGCAGATTTAATCATGATCATAGGGACGACATTTAAAGTGTATCCGTTCAGTGGTTTGATTCAATATAGGGATAAAGATAGCGACATTCTTGTGATAAATAAAGAAGCCATCGGTTTGTACGGGGATCATCTAATGATAGAAGAATCAGCCGAGCGCTTTTTTAATCATAGTATGTTTAAGTGAGGTAGACAATGTTAGACAAACCTAGAAAAGAAATAGACAAGATTGATGTAGAGCTGATAAAGCTATTAGAACAGCGTTTCTTACAAGTTGATGAAGTGGTGAGAATAAAGAGAAAGACACATCTAGACGTTTTAGATACAGAACGTGAACAAGCTGTACTGAGTCGTTTAGCAGAGGTTATTACCCATAAAGAGTACGAAGAGGCATTACTTGCAACGTTTCAAAGCATTATGGATGTTTCAAAAGAATACCAAAAAAGGAAGGATGATTACTAATCATCCTTCCTTTTGAATTATTTTAAAATATCACAACAGGCACGCCAACATCAATCATATTGAATAATTCTTTACAAACAGATGGTGGTGTATTGATACAGCCGTGAGAACCGACTGTTTTATAAGAAGTTCCACCATAAGAACCTGGTGCTTGCCAATCTGAATCGTGAATACCAACACCGGTCCAGTCAATAGGCATCCAAAAATCAACAGGAGATGGAATTTCACCACCTGTTAAGACGGTGTCTCTGACTTTGTTCCAAACATAAAACATCCCAGGCGGCGTAGGAGTACTTGGCTTCCCTGTAATCACAGGTGTCTCAAGTGCTACTTTACCATCCTTGTAATACCACATATGTTGGGCTTGGATATCAACTTCAATATAGGTGTTTCCTACCATAGGAGCAGCAGGAGTACCACTTCCCACGAAAGCAGGTACGCGACCGCTGAAGCTTTCACCTTGTAACACAACTTCTTTTAATTGTTCCACTTCGGAATCAGTGGCAATGGTCCAACTATAAGCACCGGATGGAACAGATACTTCTCCGCGTTTTGTGCTCTTAAAATTCGTTGGGTTTGTACTGGTATTATATTTATCGCCAAGTTTTGTCACGTATTTACGGACCAAGTCGTCATTTAATGTGACTTCTCCGTCTTTGAACATCACCCAAGAAGCGAGTTCCTCTTTAGGAATCACAACCTCTTCACCACCAATGCTATAAGAAGCATCAATTTCTGCAATATCTTTTACCGCATCAAGTTCTTTTTTTAAAGAAGCATCACTGGCTAAAATAGTTGGTTTTTGCGTATGTTTACTTAAATCAAAGCTATTTTTCCCTGCTAAAATATCTTTTTTTAACTCTGCAGAGGCTTTTTTAACATCTAAGGTATCGCCAATTACTTCTGGGACAATCACAAAGGCTCCGTCTTTAGATTGGATGGAAGCATTCTCTGTTTTAGTTCTCTTTTTATTTGATTCTGTCATGTCTTTTTCTAGTTTGGTGATAGAAGCATCAAGAGATTGACTATTAATGGAATTGGCAACAAGGGAATGGGTTTGAGTTTTAAAGAAGCTAGTGAACCAAAGTAGTGGGTTTTGTTGAGATAGGGCGTTATCCACGGTTTTATCCATGTCATAAGACAGGCCTAACTCTTTGGTTGGTATTTTTTTCCACTCTTTTTCTTTATCAGTAATTGTGAAAAATTCGTCTTCCACATTCTTTGTCAGTTTTACCTTAGCCTCGCTTTTAGATAACTGACTCACGTCCACATTTCCAATTGTAGTTTTATTAACAAAAGTTTTTTGGAAATGAAGCACCTCATAACTGTAATAAGCGACAACAACAAGAACGGCTAGTAAAGGTAACAATAACCAACGTTTTTTCTTCATATCAGAACTCCTTCATCAAAAAATTGTAACATAATTGTAACATATACAACTAAAAATACAAGAAAGGGGTTCCCAAAACCCGTCAAAACCCTATAATTTTCATTAATTAAAGCCTAGGTTATCAAAAGCGGTCTCCATGATATCTTTTAATTTTTGAGAAGAGGCTTCAAACTTTTCTTTTTCGGCATCTGAGAGAGGAATTTCAATCACCTGACTGATACCTTGTCTGTTGACTACAGCTGGGGCCCCGATATACACATCATTCAATCCATATTGCCCGTCTAGATAAACAGACAACGGCAGCACCGCATGCTCGTCATTTAAAATGGCTGTGGTGATTCTTGCTAAGGACACAGCGATACCATAGAAGGTCGCTCCTTTTTTATCAATAATAGTATAAGCGGCATCTCGGACATTGAAGAACAGATTAACAAGAGCTTCTTCGTCTACTTCTGGGTGATCTTTTACCCATTCATAAATTTGTAGTCCTGCAATATTAGCATGAGACCAAACAGGAAACTCAGTATCACCGTGTTCACCTAAAATATAACCATGAACATTTCGAGCGTCTACTCCTACAAGTTCTGCAATGGATTGTCTAAATCTAGCAGAGTCTAGAGATGTACCACTGCCAATGACTTTGTGTTTGGGAAAACCTGAGAATTTCCAAGTAGCATAAGTTAAAATATCAACAGGGTTAGAGGCCACAAGGAAAATACCATTAAAACCAGATTCCACGACACTTTGTACAATGTCTTTGAAGATACGCAAGTTTTTATTGACTAAATCTAAGCGTGTTTCTCCCGGCTTTTGGGCCGCTCCTGCTGTAATAACGACTAAATCTGCATCATGACAATCGGCATAAGAAGCAGCGTAAATTTTTTTGGGTGAGGTAAAAGCCAGAGCATGAGATAAATCTAAGGCATCGCCTTCTGCTTTATCATGATCCACATCGATAATCCCTATTTCTTGGGCGATGTTTTGAGTGACTAAAGCAAAAGTGTAACTGGACCCTACTGCTCCGTTTCCTACAACGATAATTTTTTGATGACCTTTTAGTGCATGTGACATATAAAAACCTCCCTATTTATTTTTATCTAGTATACCACTGAAAGAGGAGAAGAGAGGACGAAATGCTTTTCTGTCTGTGGCTCACTTATTCGCTGTAAAGATGCTTTTAGATGTTTAAGAAATTGCTTAATTGTTTCAGGGATAAGTGAATTTAAAAGAAATAAAGAGTAATTATGGTATACTAAAGTAGATTCTGGGCATCTTTGTATGCGCAGATATTTTCGCGTGATAGAAAAATATAGAGACAATTAAGATAGAGGAAAGTGAGTGAGTGAAATGAAAATAATCGTTGGTCTAGGTAATCCTGGCGCTCAATATAGAGAAACGAAGCACAATATTGGCTTTATTACATTGGATGAAATAGCTTATAGAGAAAATATTCAGTTCAACAAGCATCAGTGTGAAGCGGATATCGCAGAATATTTTGTGAAAGGTGAAAAAGTACTACTGGTTAAGCCGCTAACGTATATGAATGAATCAGGTCGTTCCGTTGGGCCTTTAATGGATTACTATAATGTAGATGAAGAAGACATTGTAGTAATATACGATGATCTTGATCTACCAGTTGGGAAATTAAGATTACGTGAAAAGGGAAGCGCTGGTGGACATAATGGAATTAAAAGCTTGATAGCCCATTTAGGAACACAAGCCTTTAAACGCATTAAAATTGGTATTGATCGTCCAGCTAAAGGGGCATCCGTTGCTAACTATGTTTTAAGTACGTTCCCAAAAGCGACACATGAAGATATGTTATCTTCTGTACAGACTGCCGCTGATGCCGTGTCATTTTGGTTAGATGGCCATACGTTTGTGGATACAATGAACCAATATAATAGTAAGAAGTAGGTAGGAGAACATGAGAAAAGAGATGTACATAGAGCAAGGGCTAATGAGCCATATGCTAGGTAGCTCAAAAATCAAAGAGTGGCAATCCTTATTAGGTCCCAATACCAATCACCTTCTAACAGGGTTAACAGGTTCAGCCAAGGTGTTAACGATGGCAAGTGTGCTTGAAAAGGGAAAAAAAATCGTGGTTGTGGCACCTAATTTGTACTATGGGACTAAATTAATAGATGATTTCCAACACATTATTAACGAAGAGCTACTTCATTTCTATCCAGTAGATGAAGTGGCTGCTGTTGAGATGTCTTTTTCGTCACCAGAAGCGCTGGCTGACCGAATTGAAGCGTTAAATTTTTTAACGAGTCAAGGACCAGGTATTTTAGTTATTCCTCTAGCGGGGTTACGAAAGTTTGTCCCAAATCCTAAGGTGTGGCAAGAGAGTTTGAAGACAGTCTCCGTTGGGAATTCTTTAGAGTTAGAAACATTACCACAAGAATTGGTGTTACTAGGATATGACCGCCAACAGATGATTGGTAAACCAGGAGAATTTAGTGTTCGCGGTAGTATCATTGATATTTATCCACTGACGAGTGATTATCCTTTCCGTATTGATTTATTTGACGATGAAGTGGACTCTATTCGTTATTTTGATGTAGAGACACAGCGCTCGTTGGATTCCGTTGATGAGGTGATGATCACCCCAGCAACTGACACGCTTATCCGCCAAGAAGACTTGGTTAAAGGAGCCAGTGTGTTCAATGAAAAGATGACAGATAAATTGAATAAGATGGCCCCTGGGGAAGAAAAGGGAGCAACATCTGCTTATAGGGATTATGTCGTGGGAGAGTGGGAACAAGGACACCCAACAGAAGAAGTCAAAATGTACACGGACTTACTATATCCTGATAAGTACTCTATCTTAGACTATTTGAATGAGGACGATGTGGTCATGGTTGATGACTATGGTCGCATGATAGAATCAGAACGTGAATTACTGAGAGAAGAAGCAGAGTGGCTAACGCTTAAGTTAGAAGAAAACCTTGTATTTGAACAACAAGAATTAGGTGGGGATTTCAGACGTATTTTAAAAGATAGCCCTCAGTCTAAGACTTACTTCTCTTTATTCCAAAAAGGTATGGGAAATTTAAGGTTTCAAAGCATTCATCCCTTTGAGTATCGAAGCATGCAACAATTTTTTGGGCAAATGCCTCTCCTTAAAACAGAGATGACGCGTTGGCACAAACAAAAATATACGGTGGTCGTGTTAGCTGAAAATGAGGAACGAACAAAAAAAATAGAAGAATTATTTATTGATTTTGAGATTCCCGCTGTCGTTAATTATCGCTCAGAATTGCTACAACAAGAGACACAAATCAGACCAGGAATGCTGTCCACAGGATTTGAGTTACCAGAAGAGCGACTGGTTGTTTTAGTTGAAAAAGAAATCCTTCATACCAAAACGAGAAAAAAAGCGCGTCGTCAAACGATATCAAATGCAGAGCGCTTGAAGAGTTACAATGAATTAAAACCTGGCGATTATGTGGTACATGCGAATCACGGGATTGGTAAATATGTTGGAATGGAAACCTTGAAAAGTGGTGGCGTCCATCAAGATTACATGACCATTGTTTACAAGAATAACGATAAATTATTCATTCCTGTGACTCAGCTTGACTTGATACAAAAATACGTAGCCTCCGAATCCAAAACACCTAAAGTAAACAAATTAGGTGGAACGGAATGGACAAAAACTAAGAGCAAAGTTTCTGCTAAGGTAGAAGACATTGCAGATGATCTCATTAAGTTGTATGCCCAAAGAGAGTCCGAGAAAGGATACGCTTTTGCGCCAGATGATGATTACCAGCTGGAATTTGAAAATGCCTTTCCTTATTCTGAGACAGAAGATCAGCTGAGAAGTGTCAAAGAAATCAAGAAAGACATGGAACGAGAACGGCCTATGGACCGGTTGCTTGTTGGGGACGTTGGTTACGGTAAAACAGAGGTTGCTTTTAGAGCTGTGTTTAAAGCGATAAGAGATGGTAAGCAAGTTGCATTTCTAGTTCCAACAACGATACTAGCGCAACAACATTACGAAACCTTACTAGATAGAATGGCTAATTTCCCTGTTAATATTGGTTTATTAAGCCGTTTTAGAACAAAAAAACAGCAAGATGAAACATTAGCGCTCTTAAAAAAAGGGCAAGTGGATATTATCATCGGAACGCATAGAATCTTGTCTAAAGATGTTGAATTCATGGATTTAGGCTTGTTAATAGTAGACGAGGAACAACGTTTTGGTGTGAAACATAAGGAACGCCTCAAACAATTAAAGGCTCAAGTAGACGTGTTAACTTTAACGGCAACACCTATTCCTAGAACCCTTCATATGTCTATGCTTGGTGTCAGAGACTTGTCTGTTATAGAAACACCTCCGGCTAATCGTTATCCCGTACAAACCTATGTTATGGAGAAGAACCCAGGAGCGATTAGAGAAGCTTGTGAGAGAGAAATCGCTCGTGGTGGACAGGCCTTTTACTTGTACAACCGTGTAGACACGATTGAACAGAAAGTAGACGAGCTTAGACTACTGTTACCCGACGCTAGAATCTCTTACGCTCATGGCCAAATGACAGAAGTTCAGCTCGAAAATGTGTTGTTAGAGTTTATTAATGGGGAGTACGATATATTAGTGACCACAACCATTATCGAGACAGGTGTAGACATCCCGAATGTGAACACATTATTCGTCGAAAATGCTGATCATATGGGTCTATCTCAGTTGTATCAATTGCGTGGACGAGTAGGACGAAGTAATCGCATTGCTTATGCTTACTTTATGTATGAGCCACAAAAAGTATTGAATGAAGTCAGTGAGAAACGCCTACAAGCCATCAAGGACTTTACTGAATTAGGTTCGGGTTTCAAAATTGCGATGCGTGATTTATCCATCAGGGGAGCAGGTAATTTATTAGGCGCCCAACAACACGGATTTATCGATTCTGTTGGTTTTGATATGTATACACAAATGTTGACAGAGGCAGTGAACCGAAAACAAGGGAAAGAACAAAATGATACTAAGACGATGACTGAAATTGACTTAGGCATTGATGCGTACATTCCAACGGATTATATAGAAGATGAGCGACAAAAAATTGAAATTTATAAGCGAATTCGTCAATTAGAAAACCAAGAAATGTTTGATGAGCTTGAGGGAGACTTATTAGATCGTTTCGGAGAGTATCCGGACGAAGTAGCCAATCTCTTAACGGTTGGTTTGATTAAGATGAATAGTGATTTTGCTCTGATTTCTAAAATAACGAAACGTCAAGACAAAATTACCGTACTCTTAAGCAAAGAAGGAACGAACACGTACACTATTGAACAATTGTTTAAAGCATTATCTAAAACGATCCTTAAAGCAGAACTCAGTTCCGATGAACAATTGTCAGTCACGCTTAAATTAACCAAACAACAAGGCGTGGCAATATGGCTACAAGAACTCTCTCAATTTGTTGGAGCTTTGAGAGAACAGAAATACGTACAAAAATCTAAGAAAGCTTAAACAAAGGTGAAGGCGATGTCAGAACCAAAAGTAGAAGTCACCATGATGAGAGGGACGGTCATCTTAACTGTTACCTCTTTCATTGTTAAAATATTAAGTGCCGTTTATCGTGTCCCATTCCAGAACTTGGTGGGAGATGAGGGGTTTTATGTTTATCAGCAAGTGTACCCTATTTATGGGATTGCAATGACCTTAGCTTTGACGGGCTTACCCGTGTATTTTTCTAAAATGATTGCAGCTGAAAAATCAGAACTAAAACGTGGTGAGCTAATGAAGATGTTCCTTGTGGTTGTCACAGGCCTATCGCTTATCGCCTTTTTAGTGCTTTATTTTGGCGCGAAAGGGATCAGTAGAGCGATGGGAGATGCGTCATTAGCCCCATTGTTAAAAATTGTGTCAATGATGTTTCTTTTAGTACCCGGGTTATCGACTTACCGTGGCTTTTATCAAGGGCAGTTACAAATGAAACCAACAGCTATCTCACAACTCATTGAACAAGGCGTCCGTGTGGCTGTTATTTTAGCAGCGGGAGGTGCGTACCTCTCTTACGGGTTGACATTGTACCAAATGGGAAGCTTAGCAACAGCTGGTTCCTTGGTAGGTGGTGTAGCGGGATTAGGTATATTGTTCTTATATGGTAGAAAGCCTAAATTACCTAGGGTTTCGTGGCGTCATGTGCCAAAAGCATCTTGGCGTCCCTTTACTCGTCGCTTGTTAAGAGAGGGAGGGACTCTTTGCTTTTTTAGTGCCTATCTTGTGTTATTCCAATTGATTGATTCCTTTGTTGTTAAACAAGCATTGGAATTTGGAGGGCTTACTGAACTTGAGGCAAAGATGGCTAAAGGCGTTTTTGACCGCGGGCAACCATTAGTCCAATTAGGAGTGGTTGTGGCAATTGCTATGACGGCGTCTTTTTTACCTCTCTTAACGAAGTATTACGTCATGAAAGAGGATCAAGCATATGAACAAACCGTCCATTCTTATTTCAAAGTGTCACTGGTTATTGGGAGTGCTGCAAGCATAGGTTTATCAGCTGTCTTACCTTATATTAATGTGACGCTATTTGAAGATAATAGTGGTGAAGTAACATTGAGCGTGTTTGTACTATCGGTCTTTTTAGTCTCAATGATTCAAACCTATCAAACGATTTATCAAAGCCAGAACTTGGTGAGACGGCAATTTATCTCCGCGTTAATGGGGTTAAGCGTCAAAGGTATCATGTCACCTATCCTTACTATTTATTTAGGTACAGTTGGTTCTAGTATCAGCACACTATTAGGTCTAGCCGTATGCTGGGGACTGTTACGCTTCTATTTATTTAGACATCAAGCAAGGCTCAAAATTGAAAAAGGTTATCTATTGAAGGTGATGAAGAGTTTGGTCGTGATGAGTGTGTTACTACTCGTTTATAGAGGGGTAATGTCTCAATTAAGTTGGATGTCTTATGGAAGAGTGATGAGCTTACTAATTACTTTATTAGGAGTGGTATTAGGATTCACCAGTTATTTGCTCTGTGTGATACATTATCAATTATTTAATGATGCGGAGTGGATGATGGTTCCTTTTGGTAAAAAGATAGTAAAAAAAATGAACAAAACAAACGATAAATAAGAAAGCAGGTAAAAGAGATGAGATTAGATAAATATTTAAAAGTATCGCGAATTATTAAGCGCCGAACAGTAGCTAAAGAAATAGCAGACAAAGGGCGTATCCAAGTTAATGGTAACCAAGCAAAATCGTCAACGAGTGTTAAAGTCGGAGATGAAGTGAAGTTATTATTTGGTAATAAGACATTAGTTATTAAAGTCCTACAACTGAAAGACTCAACGAAAAAAGAAGACGCAGCAAAAATGTACGAGATAATTAGTGAGACCCGTGACACAGTATATGAAAGTTTGGATTAGTATTAGACAAGCTGCAGGGGAATTGGTATAATAATCATATATTTGATGAATGGAGTCTGGACAAACAATGGATAAGGAACAAAAATTACTCACATATGACACAGAACAATCCAATAGTGCTAAGTCAATGATGCAACTGAAAAATGATAGCAACCATGTTATTTTTCGCCGCCGTCGCTTAACAATTATGTTTGCTGTCGCTTTTGTTGTTTTTTCCTTAATTGGTATCAATCTATTTAAGAACGGACAACATCTTATGTCTTTACAAGAGGACCGTGCAGTCGTTACCAGTGAAAATAAAGAGGTCGCTAAAGAGAAAAAAGTCCTAGAGCGTGAAGTTAACTTACTTAATGATGATGAGTATGTTGAGAAGGTAGCCCGTGCCAAATACTTTTATTCTAAAGAAGGCGAACAAATCTATAGTATTCCTGAATTAAACGGTTCTAATTAATCATTTGGTTACAATGAAATAAAATAAATATTTAGAAGGTTCAAGGAGGATAAATTTTTTTATGTCAATTGAAGTAGGGGTAAAGCTATCTGGAAAAGTTTCAGGTATTACCAATTTTGGAGCATTCGTTGATCTGGGCGAAGGAAAAACAGGTCTGGTACATATTAGTGAGGTATCCAACAGTTTTGTCAAAGACATTAACGATGTGTTAAGTGTTGGAGACGAAGTAGAAGTTAAAGTGATGTCAGTTGGTGACGATGGTAAGATTGGTTTGTCAATCAAACGTGCCAACGAAGAAGCAAGACCAGAACGACCACAAAGAGAACGTCGTGACTACAAACCACGTCGTCCAAGTAATAACCGTACTGATAATCAAAGTAACAACCGTAAACCGCCAGTTGCCGCTCAAAAGAAAGAAAGCTTCGATACATTGATGAGTTCATTCTTGAAAGATAGTGATGATCGTTTGACATCATTAAAACGTAACACTGAAGGTAAGCGTGGTGGCCGTGGTGGCCGTCGTAATTAAAATAGATAAAAGGATAAGCTGAGAAGTCTTATCCTTTTTTTTAATGGTATTTAGGAGGGAAGAGATGTCTTTAGAAGGCGTATTTAATCAAGAGGTGAGGCACCATAAGTGGTGGACATCAGAGACACGGGTCTTGGTGGCGGTGTCAGGTGGTGTGGACTCGATGGTGTTGTTATCTTTAATTGATTCTTTGCCCAATGAGATAAAACCATTGATAGGTGTGGCTCATGTCAATCATCAGTTGCGAAAGGCTTCTGAGAAGGAGCAATCTTTTCTTAAATCCTATTGCCAAGAAAAAGGCTATCCTTTTTATACTAAAAATTGGGAAGAAGGCAAGACAATAACCAGTGGTGTTGAGGCCTGCGCTCGAGAGGTACGGTATTCTTTTTTTTCAGATGTTATGTCGAAAGAGTGTTATTCCGTACTTGTGACGGCACATCATGAAGGGGATCAGGCTGAAACAATCATGATGCGGTTGACCACAGGACAATCCTTGTTTAATCTATCAGGGATTAAACAGCAACGTCCCTTTAGTTCTGGTAGGCTTGTGCGTCCACTCTTATCTATTAAGAAGGTGGCATTATATGCGTATGCTGAGGAGCAGGGCATCCCTTATTTTGAAGATAGTACGAATCAAGAGATGGACTATCTTAGGAATCGTTTACGCCTAAGTGTTATTCCTTTGTTAGAAAAAGAAAACCCTCAATTTTCTACGTCCTTATCTGAATTGAGTCAGGAAATTCAGTACAGCGAAAGGTTACTTCGACAAATGATTGCGCCTGTTTATGATACTTGCGTTCATTATAGAGAAAGTCAGTGGTGTATTCAGCGTGACCGCTTTTTAGAGCAACCAGAAGAACTACAATTTTTTATTTTGCAGCAATTTATGACCCGATTTAATCAACAAGAGGAGGAAGTGATTGGGCAAGGACAACTAAAAGAGATTGAAAAACGGTTATTGTCGAGTGAGCCTTCCCATGAAACTATGTTAAAAAAACCTTGGGTAATGATGAGAGAGTATCACGTTCTAAGGATTGTAAAAAAAGAATCGTTGGAGAAGGTCAATGCGCTTTACCAAATAGAACGCAATCAAGGGATATTTTTGTCAGAACAGGAATGGCTAGGTTATGGTATTCCTTCTGAACTGACTATTCCTAAAAATGTCCGTCATTGGGAAACAAAAGAGATGATACTGCCAGATGATATCGTTACTCCTATTATAGTAAGAAAAAGACGAGAGGGTGACCGATTCGTCTTCAATAAACAAGGTCAGAAGAAGAAAGTCTCTCGTTATTTTATAGACGAGAAAATAGCACAAACAAACCGTGATAAATCGTGGGTAGTAACAGATGGTGAAGAGAATGTCATTTGGTTGCTTCCTTTTAGAGAATCTTATTTGAGTATTCCTAATGAAACTGATAAAATACAGTATAAGCTTGTCTATTACGCAAAAAATGACAGGTAATTTTGGAAGGAGATCCCGATGTTAGAAAAAGATATAGAAAAAGTTTTTTACTCAGAGGAACAAATTAAAGAGAGAGTAAACACTTTAGGTCAAGCAATTAGTAAAGATTATGAAGGTAAAAACCCATTAGTAGTAGGTGTATTAAAAGGAGCTGTCCCATTTCTATCAGACTTAACACGTGCCATTAATATTCATTTAGAAATGGATTTTATGGATGTATCAAGTTATGGAAATGCGATGGTATCTTCTGGAGAAGTCCGTATTCTGAAAGATTTAGATACGGTGGTTGAAGGTCGCCATATTATCCTAGTTGAAGATATTATTGATAGTGGTCGGACATTGAGATATTTAGTAGATATGTTGAAACATAGAAAAGCAGCATCTGTTAAAATTGTGACAATGCTAGATAAGCCAGAAGGCCGCGTTGTAGAAATGAATGCAGACTACATCGGTTTTGATGTACCGAATGAATTTGTTGTAGGTTACGGCTTAGATTATGCTGAAAGCTATCGTAATTTACCATACATCGGTGTATTAAAACCTGAAATATACGAAAACAATTAAATTTGTGTTAACTCGTGTATCCTATGTTTAACCTATGTTATAATAACGACTTAAAGTATTAAAATACAGACTAGGTAGAGGAGGACTTGTATGAATAATAAGAATAAGAATACTAAAAATTCAGGAATGAAAAATTCGCTATATTATGTCATTGTTTTCTTATCAATGCTAATGGTAGTGTACTTCTTCTTTGGACAAGGTGGCGATCAATCACCTAATATTAACTATTCAACGTTTCAACAACAATTAAAAGATGAACAAGTAAAAGATTTTAGTGTACAACCATCCAATGGCGTTTATAAAATCACAGGTGAGTATTTTGAAGATCAAAAAATCACAGATTCTGGTGGGCTACCTGTGTTTGGTAACACAAAAGTAAAATCTAAACGTTTTACAACAACAGTCTTACCAAATGACTCAACAATTGAGACAATCAGTCAAGCAGCTAAAGAGACAAAAACAAAATTTGTTGTCAAAGAGCAATCAAATAGTGGTATGTGGTTCTCGCTTTTATTTAGTTTCTTGCCAATTATCTTAATGGTCTTCTTGTTCTACATGGTAATGGGACAAGGTGGACAAAGCGGTGGTAATGGCCGTGTCATGAACTTTGGTAAAACAAAAACAAAAGAAACAGATCAAAAATCAATCACTGTAAGGTTCTCAGACGTTGCAGGTGCAGAAGAAGAGAAACAGGAATTAGTCGAAGTGGTTGAATTCTTAAAAGACCCACGTCGTTTTGTAGAGCTTGGAGCTCGTATCCCAGCAGGTGTCCTTTTAGAGGGACCTCCAGGAACGGGTAAAACGTTACTAGCTAAAGCTGTTGCTGGTGAAGCAGGCGTACCATTCTTCTCTATCTCAGGATCAGATTTCGTTGAGATGTTCGTTGGTGTCGGGGCAAGTCGTGTCCGTGACTTGTTTGAAAATGCGAAAAAAGCAGCACCTGCCATTATCTTTATTGATGAGATTGATGCAGTAGGTCGTCAGCGTGGAGCTGGTATGGGTGGGGGTCACGATGAACGTGAACAAACACTTAACCAATTACTTGTTGAGATGGATGGATTTGGGGGCAATGAAGGTGTTATTGTTATTGCAGCAACGAACCGTTCAGATGTACTAGACCCAGCGTTGTTACGTCCAGGTCGTTTTGACCGTCAAATCCTAGTTGGTACCCCTGATGTTAAGGGGCGTGAGCAAATCTTAAAAGTTCACTCACGTAATAAACCATTAGCAGAAGATGTAGACTTGAAAGTAGTCGCACAACAAACACCAGGTTTTGCTGGTGCCGATTTAGAAAACGTCTTAAACGAAGCTGCTTTAGTAGCGGCTCGTCGTAATAAGAAAAAAATTGATGCAAGTGACATTGATGAGGCTCAAGACCGTGTTATCGCGGGACCAGCTAAAAAAGATCGTGTGATTAGTAAACGTCAACGTGAACTTGTTGCCTATCACGAAGCAGGGCATACTATTTGTGGGTTAGTATTAGATGATGCGAACATCGTCCACAAAGTAACAATTGTTCCTCGTGGTCGTGCAGGTGGTTACATGATTTCTCTTCCAAAAGAAGATCAATTCTTAATCACTAAAAATGAAATGTTTGAACGTATTGTTGGTTTACTTGGTGGACGTGTCGCTGAAGAGATTGTCTTTGGTGTCCAATCAACAGGAGCAAGCAATGATTTTGAGCAAGCAACAAGCTTAGCGCGTTCAATGGTTACTGAATACGGAATGAGTGATTTATTAGGACCTGTTCAGTATGAAGGAAACCATCAAGTCTTTGTTGGTCGTGATTATGGTCAAACAAAAGCTTATTCAGAACAAGTGGCTTACCAAATCGATGAAGAAGTTCGCAGTATCTTGAAATCAGCTCATGCTAAGGCTGTTGAGATTATCAACGCCCACATTGAGCAACACAAACTAATTGCTGAAGCTTTATTAGAACACGAAACATTAAATGCAAAAGAAATTACGTCAATCTTTGAAACGGGTGTGATGCCTGTTAGCGAAGAAAAAACAGAATTTCCAAGCGAAAAAGAAGGTTCTTTTGAAGCAGCGAAAGAAGCGTTAGAACGTAAAGATGCTGAGAAGCAACAAGCTGAATCAGACACTGAAGCAAAAGAAGAATCAAGTGAATCAGATACTTCTGTTGTGGAGGATTCTAAAGAAGCAAAAGACTCAGATTATGAGCAAAATAATTTTGAAGATCGTTACAAATAAGTTATGATGAGTGGGATATACGAAAGTGTAACCCACTTTTTTATGCTTACATTTATATTAATAGATAAGGAAGATAGATAATGGAAGACTATTTAGTAAAAGCACTATGTTTTAATGGTGAGATTAGAGCGATGGCTGTTCGTACAACGAACATTGTTGACGAAGCCCAAAGAAGACATGACACATGGCGTGCAGCAACAGCGGCTCTTGGACGTACAATGACTGGATCATTACTCCTAGGCTCAATGCACAAAGGGAATGACAAACTAACAGTTAAGATCCAAGGGGATGGTCCTTTAGGTGCCATTGTTGTAGATGCAGATGCTAAAGGTAACGTTAAAGGGTACGTACAAAACCCAAGCGTTAACTTACCAGCAAATGATGTGGGTAAAATTGACGTACGTGGGGCAGTGGGAACTAATGGTTCATTGAGCGTGATTAAGGACTTAGGATTGAAGGAAGCTTTTACGGGACAAGTGCCACTAGTATCAGGTGAGCTTGCTGAAGATTTCACTTATTACTTAGCTAACTCTGAACAAGTTCCTTCAGCTGTTGGACTAAGTGTGTTAGTAGATAACGAAAACGATGACCGTGTGAAAGCAGCTGGAGGGTTCATGATTCAAGTGATGCCAAACGCGACAGAAGAAACATTAGTAGAAATCGAAAAACGTTTAGCTGATATTCCACAAGTGTCCACGCTATTAGACCAAGGGGAAACACCAGAAAACATCTTAGAGCGTTTACTTGGTAAAGAAAATGTAGACATTTTAGATAAAATGCCAGTTCAGTTCCATTGTGACTGTTCTAAAGAGCGTTTCTCATCAGCGATTGCCACACTAGGTGAAGTAGAACTGACAGCGATGATTGAAGAAGACGAAGGTGCAGAAGCAGTGTGTCATTTCTGTGGTGAAAAATACAACTACGATGCACAAGAATTAACAGCTATCAGAGATGAAGCGATTAAGAAGTAAAGGGGGCTATTACTTTTGTGGAAGATAGGTAATGTAGGAATTCCGAATAAAGTTGTTGTGGCTCCAATGGCAGGGATTAGTAACTCTGCTTTCCGGGTAACAGTGAAAGAATTTGGGGCAGGACTTGTAGTATGTGAGATGATTAGTGATAAAGGCATTCAACAGCGTAATAAGAAAACATTAGATATGCTGTATATCGATGAAACAGAACATCCTTTAAGCTTACAGATATTTGGTGGGAATAAAGATAATTTAGTAGAAGCAGCCAAATTCGTAGAAGAGCATACCACAGCGGACATTATTGATATCAATATGGGCTGTCCTGTTAACAAAATTATAAAGGCTGAAGCTGGCGCAAGGTGGTTACTGGATCCAGATAAAGTCTATGAAATGGTAGAAGCAGTGTCTAGTGCTGTGAGTATCCCTGTAACAGTGAAACAACGCATTGGTTGGGATGAAGAACACGTCTACGCTGTAGAAAATGCCCTAGCCGCTCAGAGTGCAGGTGCAGCCGCTGTAGCAATGCACGGGAGAACCAGAGTACAAATGTACGAAGGCAAAGCTAATTGGGATGTACTAAGAGATGTGAAGAAAGCTTTAACCATTCCGTTTATGGGGAATGGGGATGTTAGAACACCAGAAGATGCGAAACGCATGCTGGATCACGTAGGATGTGACGGTGTCATGATAGGAAGAGCCGCTTTAGGTAATCCGTGGATGATATATAGAACGCAGCATTACTTAGAGACCGGTGAATTACTAGAAGAACCACAACCTGGTGAAAAAATGATTACGGCTAAACTTCACTTAGATCGGTTGATCCGATTAAAAGGGGAAAAAATTGGTTGTTTAGAATTTAGACAACATGCGGCGTATTATTTAAAAGGTGTACCAAGAGCTGCTAAAGCTAAAATCGCTATCAATAAAGCAGAAACTCAAACAGAGATGGTTGAGATACTAGATGATTTATTGAGTAATTTGGTAGAGAAGGGTTTAGCGGTTTAATTTATAGAAAGAAAAGGCAAATAGACTTGCCTTTTTTTGTTTTGATATGGCATTATAGAGAAGAATAGTTATTAAAATTAGAATAGGGGGAAGTAGCGTGTCAAAAGAGATAGAAGGACAAACTGAGATGAATGATCAGTTAATAGTTAGAAGAGAGAAAATGATGGAGTTACGCGAAAAGGGGCTAGATCCTTTTGGTACTCGTTTTGAACGTACAACTAACTCAGCCGAATTACATGCCATGTATGATGATAAAACAAAAGAAGAACTTCAAGAAGTAGGAGCTGTTGCTACTATTGCTGGCCGTATGATGACAAAACGCGGTAAAGGTAAAGTAGGATTCGCTCATTTACAAGATAGAGAAGGCCAAATCCAAATCTATGTACGTAAAGATGCTGTTGGAGAAGAAGATTATGATTTATTCAAACAAGCTGACTTGGGAGATTTCATTGGAGTAACTGGAGAAGTAATGAAAACGGATATGGGTGAAGTAACCATTAAGCCGACATCGTTAACTTTCTTAACGAAAGCATTGCGTCCATTACCAGACAAATATCATGGTTTAACAAATGTGGAGCAAAAATACCGTCAACGCTATTTAGATTTAATTAGTAATAAGGATAGTTTTGATACCTTTGTTAAACGCAGTGAGATTATTAAAGAAATCCGTAATTATTTAAATGATAATGGGTACTTAGAAGTAGAAACACCAACATTACACAACATGGCAGGTGGTGCAGCGGCCCGTCCGTTCATTACTCACCATAATGCGTTAGACATGGAACTTTATTTACGTATCGCTTTAGAACTTCACTTAAAACGATTAATCGTTGGAGGCATGGAAAAAGTATACGAAATTGGTCGTGTGTTCCGTAATGAAGGGATTGATACAACTCACAATCCAGAGTTCACGATGTTAGAAGTGTATACAGCTTATACAGACTATTTAGATATTATGAACTTAACAGAGGGAATTATTACAAGTGTGGCACAAAAAGTATTGGGTAAACTACAAATCGAATACGGTGAGCACCAAGTTAACTTAGAAGGCCCATGGAAGAGAATTCATATGGTAGAAGCGATTAAAGAAGTATCAGGTGTTGACTTCTGGCCAGAGATGACAGATGAAGAAGCGCGCAGTATCGCTAAAGAACATGGAGTACATATAGAAGAACATATGGATTATGGTCACGTGGTCAATGAATTCTTTGAAAAATATGTAGAAGATACTTTGATTCAACCAACCTTTATCTACGGTCACCCAGTATCAATTTCGCCATTAGCGAAGAAAAATGCAGAAGACCCACGCTTTACAGATCGTTTTGAAGTATTTATAGTAGGAAAAGAGTATGGTAATGCCTTTACTGAATTAAATGACCCAATCGATCAACGTGAGCGCTTTGAATCACAAATGAAAGAAAAAGACTTAGGTAACGATGAAGCACATGGTATTGATGATGACTTTATTGAAGCTTTGGAATATGGTATGCCGCCAACTGGTGGTTTAGGTATCGGAATTGATCGTTTAGTCATGCTATTAACTAACTCTCAATCAATCAGAGATATCCTGTTATTCCCTACAATGAGATAAAAAAGCAAAAAAAGGAGAAATTTCTCCTTTTTTTTTATTTATTTTTTCATGAAAATATCAGTGTTTTTCACAAATTAGCCTATATGTTTTCAAATAGTTAACATCATGCAACGTAATCCTCTTATACCCGAACTAAAAACACTTTTTTTTATTTATATAACCGCAAAAGACGAATTTTGAAGAGGTGTTGACGGATGACGATTTAATTGGTATATTATTAAATGTCGCTGATGACATAACAGAAATAAAGAACATTCATTAAATTGACTTTGAACTTTAAACCTATTGTCATCAAAGTTTTTGTAGCATGTACCAAAAGAAATAAATAACAAACAAAAATATTTATTTTTTAAAAGTAGTTGACATTCTGTCGAATACTTGGTATGATATAAAAGTTGCAAGAGCAACGAACGATTTAGACCTTTGAAAACTGAACAAAGTAAGACGAACCAAATGTGTAGGTGTTTTTACGAAAGTAAAAATAACCAGAATTATTATAGTGAAGAAATATCGCTAGCAAGTTTTAAAATGAGCTAAACATCTTCGGATGTTATCATAACTTTTATTGAGAGTTTGATCCTGGCTCAGGACGAACGCTGGCGGCGTGCCTAATACATGCAAGTCGAACGCAACTATTTTCACCGGAGCTTGCTCCACCGAAGATAGTTGAGTGGCGGACGGGTGAGTAACACGTGGGCAACCTGCCCATCAGAGGGGGATAACACTTGGAAACAGGTGCTAATACCGCATAATTCGTTTTCTCGCATGAGAAGATGATAAAAGACGCTTCGGTGTCACTGATGGATGGGCCCGCGCTGCATTAGTTAGTTGGTGGGGTAATGGCCTACCAAGACCGTGATGCATAGCCGACCTGAGAGGGTGATCGGCCACACTGGGACTGAGACACGGCCCAGACTCCTACGGGAGGCAGCAGTAGGGAATCTTCGGCAATGGACGAAAGTCTGACCGAGCAACGCCGCGTGAGTGAAGAAGGTTTTCGGATCGTAAAACTCTGTTGTTAGAGAAGAACAAGTGGGAGAGTAACTGTTCCCACCTTGACGGTATCTAACCAGAAAGCCACGGCTAACTACGTGCCAGCAGCCGCGGTAATACGTAGGTGGCAAGCGTTGTCCGGATTTATTGGGCGTAAAGCGAGCGCAGGCGGTCTTTTAAGTCTGATGTGAAAGCCCTCGGCTCAACCGAGGAAGGTCATTGGAAACTGGGAGACTTGAGTGCAGAAGAGGAGAGTGGAATTCCATGTGTAGCGGTGAAATGCGTAGATATATGGAGGAACACCAGTGGCGAAGGCGACTCTCTGGTCTGTAACTGACGCTGAGGCTCGAAAGCGTGGGGAGCAAACAGGATTAGATACCCTGGTAGTCCACGCCGTAAACGATGAGTGCTAAGTGTTGGAGGGTTTCCGCCCTTCAGTGCTGCAGTTAACGCATTAAGCACTCCGCCTGGGGAGTACGACCGCAAGGTTGAAACTCAAAGGAATTGACGGGGGCCCGCACAAGCGGTGGAGCATGTGGTTTAATTCGAAGCAACGCGAAGAACCTTACCAGGTCTTGACATCCTTTGACCACTCTAGAGATAGAGCTTTCCCTTCGGGGACAAAGTGACAGGTGGTGCATGGTTGTCGTCAGCTCGTGTCGTGAGATGTTGGGTTAAGTCCCGCAACGAGCGCAACCCTTATTGTTAGTTGCCATCATTCAGTTGGGCACTCTAGCGAGACTGCCGGTGATAAACCGGAGGAAGGTGGGGATGACGTCAAATCATCATGCCCCTTATGACCTGGGCTACACACGTGCTACAATGGACAGTACAATGAGTTGCGAGACCGCGAGGTTTAGCTAATCTCTTAAAGCTGTTCTCAGTTCGGATTGTAGGCTGCAACTCGCCTACATGAAGCCGGAATCGCTAGTAATCGTGGATCAGCATGCCACGGTGAATACGTTCCCGGGCCTTGTACACACCGCCCGTCACACCACGAGAGTTTGTAACACCCAAAGTCGGTGAGGTAACCTTCGGGAGCCAGCCGCCTAAGGTGGGATAGATGATTGGGGTGAAGTCGTAACAAGGTAGCCGTATCGGAAGGTGCGGCTGGATCACCTCCTTTCTAAGGAATATTACGGAAACACATTGGCCGTTACTTACTTTGTTCAGTTTTGAGAGGTCTACTCTCAAACGATTTGTTCATTGAAAACTGGATAGTTGAAGTTAGACATCAACATAAACCGAGAACACCGCGTTGAACAGTTGTTTTTTAAAAACTACTGTGAAATGTGTCGATAGATTAGATATCGCTATCTAACTATTGATAAAAATTAGTAATACAATCTAACCGTAGGTTAGAAAAGGTTAAGTGAATAAGGGCGCACGGTGGATGCCTTGGCACTAGAAGCCGATGAAGGACGGGACTAACACCGATATGCTTTGGGGAGCTGTAAGTAAGCTATGATCCAGAGATTTCCGAATGGGGGAACCCAGCATCTTTAATAGGATGTTACTTTCAAGTGAATACATAGCTTGTTAGAGGTAGACGCAGAGAACTGAAACATCTAAGTACCTGCAGGAAGAGAAAGAAAAATCGATTTCCTTAGTAGCGGCGAGCGAAACGGAAACAGCCCAAACCAACAAGCTTGCTTGTTGGGGTTGTAGGACTCAGCTGTGGTAGCTGTTGTGAATAGTCGAATCGACCTGGAAAGGTCAGCCGAAGAGGGTAAAAGCCCTGTAGACGAAATTGACAACACACCTATGAGTATCCTGAGTACGGCGGAACACGAGAAATTCCGTCGGAATCCGGGAGGACCATCTCCCAAGGCTAAATACTCTCTAGTGACCGATAGTGAACCAGTACCGTGAGGGAAAGGTGAAAAGCACCCCGGAAGGGGAGTGAAATAGAACCTGAAACCGTGTGCCTACAAGAAGTCAAAGCCCGTTAATGGGTGATGGCGTGCCTTTTGCAGAATGAACCGGCGAGTTACGATTGCATGCGAGGTTAAGCTGAAGAAGCGGAGCCGTAGCGAAAGCGAGTCTGAATAGGGCGAATTAGTATGTAGTCGTAGACCCGAAACCATGTGACCTACCCATGTCCAGGTTGAAGGTGTGGTAAAACACACTGGAGGACCGAACCCACGTACGTTGAAAAGTGCGGGGATGAGGTGTGGGTAGCGGAGAAATTCCAAACGAACTTGGAGATAGCTGGTTCTCTCCGAAATAGCTTTAGGGCTAGCCTCGGAATTAAGAATGATGGAGGTAGAGCACTGTTTGGACTAGGGGCCCATCTAGGGTTACCGAATTCAGATAAACTCCGAATGCCATTCATTTATATCCGGGAGTCAGACAGTGAGTGATAAGATCC